>CANHBC010000001.1 GCA_947458835.1 Betaproteobacteria bacterium
ATCGAGGGCTGCACGGACTGCTGCGGTCCGGTGCCGTGGAGTGCCTGGGAATTGAAGCACGCCGGCCTCGACGCTCCCCCGCCCGAGCGGGCCGATCAGGCCTGCGTGTTCTCCCTCGCCGGTCATTGCGGCATCCATGACCGGCGGCCGTTGATGTGCCGACTCTACGGAGCCGTCGAGGACCTGCGATGCCCGCACGGCCGCGGACCGCTGGTTCCGCTGCCTGCGGCCGAGGGACACGAGCTGGTGCGGCGCTACAAGCTTGCCAACGGCATGGACTGAGTCTGGCGCCCTTCGGTCACGCCGACCCGTTCCACGAAGCGGCAGCGCCGGCCGGGAAATGTTCGTGCGTCAGTCCCCGGTAGGTGCGCGTCTGGCGCATCCGTAACCGGACGCAACGCTGCACCGACAGATCTTCGTCAATCTTTCAGTGGCGTACACGGATCTGGCATCGGCATCGGCATCGGTACCGGCATCGGCACCGGAGCAGGTGTGATCGCGAGCGCCTCGGGCTGGATCACCCGTCGTCGCATCCGGCCCTTGCGCAGCAGCAGCCCGTCGCGGGTGATCAGCCGCGACTCCGGGCAGGCTGCGAGCAGTTCCCAGAGCATCTGGTCGCCCGGATCCGGTGCCGGGCGGGCCGGGACCGGCTGAACCTGCACGCCGAGGCTGGCGAGACGGTCGACGAGCGCCTCGGCCTCGACCGGCGCGAGGCCGAAGCGTGCCAGCAGTGCGGGGCGCAGCAGCACCGCGCGGTATTCGGACAGCAGGGCGTCTGACACGATGAATCGGATCGATCCGTCGAGCATGCCTGCGAGGAGTGAAGCGGCGGTACCCGGGCCGTTGGCCGTCGGCAGCCCGGCCAGCAGCACGTTGGTGTCGACGATGATCAGGCCTTGCAAAGGTCCATCGGTTGTCGCTCGCATTCGGCCCCGCAGGCTGCGCAGGCCGCGGCACGGTCCTGGCAGGCCTGCATGGTGAAGTCGCTTTCGCGCACGAGTGTACCCGCGGTGGGCCGGTACGGTGCCTCGCGGTTCGCCAGCAGACCCGGCCGTGCTGTTCGAACTGCGCGACAGCCTTCGTGCAGGGCCGTCCGCCGCAGCCCGGGCCGGTCTAGGCGCCGAGGCGATCCAGCAGCGCCTTCGCCGAGGGTTCGGATACCACCAGCACCAGCTTCATCGTCGCGCGCGTGGCGCCGACGAAGATGCGCCGCACCGCGCGCTCGTCCAGCACGTCGAAGTCGATCTCGGTCAGCACGACGCACGGCGCAGCCTGGCCCTTGAAGCGGTGCACCGAATCGATCAGTACGTCGCCCTCGGTGACCGTCGGGTTGCCGAGCAGATCGTACCGCCCGGTCGGCGCACGCAGCGGGTAGGGGCCGAGCCGGTCGAACGGCGCGAGGCGTGACCCCTCGCGGCCGCGGTAGGTGACCACTGCGACGTGGGAGCGGCGAAAGCCCAGGCCGATGCAGCGCGTGACCGCGGTGATCGTCTTGGCGATCAGGTCGGCGGTGTCCACATAGGTGAGCACGTCGACCTCGTAGCCGTCGACCGGGCTGCCGGCTTCCATCGGGTGCGGCAGTGGCAGCATCCGGTTCAGCGTGTCGACGATCGTCCGCGGCGTACGGTAGTTGGTCTCCGAGTGCAGGGTCACCCAGCCCGGCAGCGTGACGCCCGGCCGGCCGTACAGGTTCTGCATCGGGTCCTCCAGCCACCATGCCTTGCCGCCCGGACGCAGCAGGCGCAGCAGGTTGGTAGCCCAGCCGGGCTGGAAGTCCTGGCCCTCGTCGACCACCAGCACATCGACCAGCGATGCCTCCTCCGGCTGCCACTGGTCGAGCGCCCCTTCCAGATGCGCGAAGGCGCCGGGCTGGCTGAAGTCCGGGCGCAGCCCGAGCGAGCGGGCGACGCGGTCACCGAGCTGGTGGTAGGTGACGACCTCGCCGCCAGCCGGCGCGATACGGGCGACGTGGTCGGCCAGTGGCCGGTTGTAGCAGACGAACAACGGCCGCTGGCCGGCAGCCAGTGCATCGCGGAACACGGCAAGCGCGAGCTGCGTCTTGCCGGAGCCAGCCGTACCGGTCACGCGCAAGCGGAACGGCTCGCACTCGATGCGCCGCGCCCACTGCGCCAGCCCGCCGGACAACCGCGTGTAGAGCGTTTCGGCCCCGGTCACGAAGGCGTTCACCTCGGGTACGAGTTGCAGGATGTCGCCGAGGAAGCGATGCACCTTGTCGCGTGCAGGCAGCACGTCGTTGCCGGGTCCCGATGCCGGCAGCAGGCTGATGATGGTCGAGACCAGGCGGTCCTTGCGTTTCGCGTCGATGATGCGCGCAGGATCGATGCCGGCACTGCCGGGGTCCTTGACCACATGGTCGGGACAGTAGAGGAGTGCGTCCACGTAGGTGGACTCGCCCTTGCAGAACTGGCGCAGACGGGCGTGCAGCGCATCGGTCGAACGTGCCATCTGGAACGCGACCTTCTTCTCGCCGCTGGCGTAGCGCTTGACCAGCCCCTCGGACGACTCGTGCAGGAACCCTGTCTTCTGCTCGATCAGCAGCAGATGGCCGGTCGGCCCGACGATCGCGAAGTCGATCTCGCCGAAGATCGCGTGCCTGCCCTGTTCGACCCGGGTCCAGTGCACCCCGTGGTAGACCGTGTAGTCGTCGGGAAGCCCGGCGGCGAGCTGGCCGAGGGTCTGCAGTTCACGCTCCGCGGCGCCCGTGGCCTCGAGGGACTTCCATCCGGCGGGATGCACCTGCGCCATCGGTCAGACCCGGATGCCGGTTTCCGACGGCGCGGCGCCACGCCGGCCGACCGGCAGGCGACGCCACGCGTCCTGTGCAGCAGCTCGAGCGCGGCCAGCAGGGGAGGCGGGATAGGGCATGGCGGTCGGCGGGCGGAAGCGGGGCGGCACGTCGCGGCAAGGTCCGCGGTGCCTGTCCCGACAGTATCGCATGGTGATCCCTCGCACAGCGTCGTTGCCCGGTGCGATTGCCGGGCCGCGCATCGGTCTCCTTGAGCGGGGCCGGCTTCGCTGACGAAAGCGACGACTGGCCGCGGCCGTTTATGATCGCCGACGCGCACCCGCCCGCCAGCCAGCCGGCGAAGGGCCACCGGGCGCGCAAACGACGCGATCGCGAGGAGGAGGGGAATGATGAGTGCCGTGGACAAGGCCGCCCAGATGGCCGCGCTGCCGGTGCGGGGCGATGAGGATCCGTTTGTGGTGGCCACCGGCGGTTTCTACCGCCGCTGGTTCAACCTGGTCGATGACATCGGCCCGATGCTCGAGACGGTCAGGCTGCTGAAGAGCACCGAGGACGAGGAGTGGGTGCCCACATGGAGTGCGGTTGCCGCGCGCTATGAATCCGAGGCCGAGGCGGCGCTCGCGCGGGGCGACCGTGCCGCCGCGCGTAGCGGCTTCCTGCACGCGAAGACCTACTACAGCATCGCGCGCTTCCCGTCGCCGTACTGGTCCGGTTCGACCATCTGCCCGCCGACGATGAGCGCGATCAAGACCCGCTCGTACGAGGACTACCTGCGCTGCTTCGAACGCGCGGCGGCGCTCGGTGAGCACCCGCCCGAGGTGGTGCGCGTGTCGCGCGACGGCATGCACGCGACCGGCCACCTGCGTATCCCGAAGCATGCGTCCGCCGCGAACAAGGTGCCAGCGGTGCTCGTGATGTGCGGCGGCGACATGTACAAGGAAGACCGCGAGAAGTACGCCGAAGGCGCGATGGCCGAAGGCATCGCCTCTCTGGTGGTCGATGCCCCGGGAACCGGTCAGACCACGTTTCCGCATGCACCCGAGTCGGTCGTGGCCTGGCAGGCGGCGCTCGACCTGCTGCAGTCGCGGCCCGAGATCGACGGCAGCCGGCTGGGAGCTTTCGGCGTCAGCCGTGGCGGCCTGTGGGTGATCCGCCTGGCTGCGCACGATGCACGCATCAAGGCGCTGATCTCGTGCGCGCCGGGCGGGGCAGGCTACTGGGGGACCGATGAGGAGCGTGCGGAGGCGCGGCGCGCAGCTGAAGAGCGAGCGCGTACTAACTGGTTCGGTCCACAAGGTACCCGGCCGCCGGTGAAACCGATGACCGAGGCCGCCCAGCGCGAGGAATTCCTGCGCTGGTCGCTGAAGGATCAGGGCCTGCTCGACCGGCTGACGATGCCGATGTACCTGGTCAACGGCAAGGTCGACCACCTGACCCCGATTGGCAATATCTATCTGCTGCTCGAGAGCGGACCGCCGACCGGGCGCGTGGCACGTATCTATGCCGACGACGGGCACATTGCCGCGCGGAACGAACGCGAGTGGGGTCCCGCCGCGTGGAACTGGATGCGCGGACAGCTCCAGGGCTGAACCGCCGCCGGGGGGCGGCGGCGCGCCCGGCCATGCCGGGCTGCGCGCCTGAAGTCCGTTGCCGGTCGTGCCGTCGGGTGCGGCCGGCAACGACGCCGCGTCAGTCGAGCTGCAGTTTCCGGGTACGGACCAGCTTCGCCCACTTGTCGTTCTCGGCACGCACGAACGCACCGAAGGCCTCCGCGGGCAGCGGGTTGACCTCGGCACCGACGCTGGCGAACTTCGCCCGGACTTCGGGCTGGTCCAGCGCGCGTACCAGAGCCACCGAGAGCACGGCCACCACGTCGCCGGGGATGCCGGCCGGGCCGACCAGCCCCTGGAAGCCGACCGACTCCATCGCCGCCAGCCCGAGTTCGCGCACCGAAGGCACATCGGGCAGTTGCGGGTCGCGCTTCGGTCCGGTCACCGCCAGCGCACGCAGCTTGCCGGCGCGGATCATCGGCAGCAGCGCGCCGCCGGAATCGATCATCACCTGCGTCTGGCCCCCGAGCAGTTCGGCGATCGCCGGCGCGCTGCCCTTGTACGGGACGTGGGTCAGCGACAGCCCGGTGGCCGCGTTCATCAGTTCGCCGTTCAGGTGGGTCGAGGTGCCGGCGCCGCCGGAGGCGAAGTTGGCCTTGCCTGCGTTGGCCTTCGCCCAGGCGATGAACTCGCGCAGGTCCTTCGCCGGATGGTCGGCACGCGTGGCCGCGATGTAGCTGCCCTGGCTGATCTGCCCGATGTAGGTGAACTGTCTGACCGGGTCGTAGGGCATCTTCGCCTGCAGGTACGGGGCGATCGCGAACGGGCCGGTGTTGGCGACCAGCAGCGTGTACCCGTCCGCGTTCGCCCGGGTGAGGTCGGCGGCGGCGATCGTGCCGCCGGCACCCGGGCGGTAGTCGATCACCAGCGACTGCCTGAGCGTCTCCTGCAGTGGCGCCTGGATCATGCGCGCGGTGAAGTCGATGCCGCCGCCGGGCGGATAGCCGACGATCAGCCGGATGGGCTTGCTCGGAAAGCCCTGGGCAAGGGCAGGCCCGCCCGCAGCTGACGTAGCCAGCAGCAGTGCGCAAAGGATGGAATCGCGGCGCTTCATCGACGGGCCTCCTCGGGGTGGTGGATCCAGGTGGCGGAACCGGGGTAAGCACATGCTAACCCGGCTTGCCCCGCCTGCGCGGGAATGCGTACCCGGCGTTCGGTCCGTTGACGAAGCCTCGGCATGACCCGGAGAATCGGTGTATAGCGTTGCCATTGCGGCGCATGCCGACCGATCCCGTCGCGGGTACGGGTAGACGGTCGGCAAGGTTTTTCGTATCCGGAGGGGTGGATGGACGGGCAGTCGAACACGGTGCACGGCGCGACGGCGGAGGTGGCGTGCGATGTCGAGCTCGACGTCGAGTATTCACGCGGCGGCATCGGCTACACCACGCCGGACCCTCGGCAGCGGCCCCTGCGGCTGGACATCTACCATCCGCCCCTGGCGCTGCGCGAGGTCGGTGGTCGCCCGGCGCTGATCCTTGCCTTCGGCGGAGCCTTCCACCGCGGTTCGAAGGAAGACGACACGGTGGGTGAGGACGGCCCGAAGAACACGCCGATCTCCGAATACTGCAGGCGCTTCGCCGCGCGGGGCTACGTCTGCTTCTCGATCGACTATCGGCTGATCCCCGAGGACCCGGACCCGGGTACGACGCCAGTGCTGGTGGACCCCGACAACGTGCCCCGGTCCCGGCTGGACGGGGTGCGTCGGCTGATGAACCTGCCGCCGGCCACCAGCGCGATGATCGCCAATGGTATCGAGGCGGCTGCCGTCGACTTTACCGCCGCGATCGGCTGGGTGCGCGCGAATGCCGTCCGGCTCGCGGTCGACCCGTCGCGCATCGCGGTCGGGGGCTTCTCCGCCGGCGGGCGCTCGGCGATGCACGCGGTGTTCGCGCGCCAGGCCGAGGCCGCGGCTGTGGTCTGCATCTCGGGCTACCTCGGGCTCGAAGAACTGCGGCGGCATGTCACCAGCGGCGCAGGCGAGCCACCGGTACTCGCCCTCTGGGGCGAGCGGGACCTCGACTACGTGCTCGAGCAGGCGCCGGCACTGGTCGAGCATGCGTGCACGGTCGGCCTGCCGGTCACTGCGCACCGGATCCCGGGAGTTGGCCATTTCTATCCGGCTTCGACGCCGCTGGCCCCATCACCCTCGGGGCCTGCGACCGTCGAGCAGGCGATCGAGGTCTTCCTCGCGTCCACGTTGCAGTGCGCCGGATCCGTGCGGCCAAACCCTTGAGCGTCATCGCGGTCTTCAACCAGAAGGGTGGCGTCGGCAAGACCACGACGACCCTCAATGTGTCGGTCGCCGTCGCGCAGCGCGGCCTTGCGCCGGTGGCGATCGACCTCGACCCACAGGCCCACCTGACCCTCGCGTTCGGGATACGTGCCTTTGCGAAGGGCGACAGCTGCTACTCGTTCTTCACCGAGGGCAAGCCGCTCGCCAGCATGCTGCGCGAGACGCCCCAGGGGGTCCGCCTGCTGCCCGGTTCGCCCGACCTGTCCAAGGTCGATGCCCTGCACGCGTCCGATGCCGGCATTTCCGGCAAGCTGCGCCAGGGCATCGCGGCGATGGTCGAGGAGACCCGGCACCAGGGGTCGGTGTTCATCGACTGCTGCCCGATGCTGGGTGTGCTGACCCTCAACGCGCTGATCGCAGCCGACCGCGTGCTGATCCCGGTGTCGGCCGACTACCTGTCGCTGCAGGGCGTGCACCGGCTGGAGGCCGCGCTCAACGTCCTGGAGTCCCGGCTCAACCGCAAGTTCGTGCGGCGAGTCGTCATCACACGCTACGACGCGCGGCGCAGGCTCGCGGCGGGCGTGCAGGAGGAACTCGCCCGTCGCTACGGATCCAACCTGTGCCGGACGCGCATCGTCGAGAACGTCGCGCTCGCCGAGAGCCCGATGTACGGCAAGGATGTGTTCAGCCAGTCGCCGGCCAGTCCGGGGGCGCGCGACTACCGGGCGCTGACCGAGGAACTGCTGGCCGACGGCTTCTTCGGCTGAGCGACGCGGCCCCGGCTCAGTCCGGGGGCAGGTCACCGCGTCGCGGCTTGCGCCCGGCGCCGGCGAGGGCCCGGTCCCACAGCCAGTCGGGCAGCAGCTTCATCACGCGGCCGACGATCGCCATCTGCCAGGGCACGATCGCGAACGACCGGCCCTGTAGCGCGATGCGCGCGATGCGCCGTGCGGCGTCCTCGGCGCTGAGCAGGAACGGCATCGGATACGGATTGCGCGCAGTCATGTCGGTGGCGATGTAGCCCGGACAGATGGTCGACACCCGGATCCCAGCCGGCTGGCACTCGATACGCAGCGATTCGAGGTAGGCGATGGCTGCCGCCTTGGACGCGGAATAGGCGCCCGCACCCGGCAGCCCGCGCAAGCCTGCGACGCTGGCGATGCCGGCCAGGGTACCCCCGCCGGCCGCTCGCATCGGTTCGATGAAAGGTGCGAAGGCATGCACGAGCCCGAGCACGTTGGTCTCCATCACCTCGCGGAACACGCCCGCATCTGCCGGCTGGTCGGTGAGCGTACCTACGCTGATCCCGGCATTGCCGTAGACCAGCGTGGGGCAGCCGGCCTGTCCGATGAATGCGTCGGCCACCGCGCGCATCGCTGCCGCGTCGCGCACGTCGGCCACCAGCGGCACGATGCGCCCTGGCCATTCGGCCGCCAGCGATGCGAGCGCCGCGGCGCGCCGACCGGTGACGCCGACCGTCGCCCCGAGCGCTGCGTGGTGCAAGGCCAGCGCACGCCCGATCCCAGCCGAGCCGCCGGTGATGAAGACCGGCCCGTCTCGCTCCGGCCGGTGGCCGGTCATCCGGATTCCGCCGCGCCGCCGGCCGCTACTTCGCCGGCGCGTTGCCGGCGCGCGACTGTGCCGCGAGTTGCTCGACGACCTGGAACGTACGCTCGTGGCCCTGAGTCATCGCGGGCGAGGTGAGATAGCGGCCCTGCACCACCAGAGATGGCGTGCCGGAGAGCTGGTAGGCCTTGCTCATCTGGATCGAACGCTGGACGCGGCTGTCCACGCCGAACGACCCGTAGACCTCGCCGAACTGCTTCGGGTCGACGCCGCGCTTGGCCACCCACGCCTGCATCCGCGCCAGGTCGCCGAGGTCGGTCTTCTGCTCGTGGATCGCCTTGAACACCTCGTCGTGCAGGCGGTCGAGCTGGCCCATCGCCTCGAGTGTGTAGAACAGCCGGGTATGCGGGATCCAGCTCTCGCGGAACACCGCCGGCACCCTGCGCACCTCGATGTCCGCCGGCTTCTTCTTCAGCCAGGCCTTGAGCGCCGGCTGCATGTCGTAGCAGTGCGGGCAGCCGTACCAGAAGAACTCGATCACCTCGATGCGCTTCGGGTTGTCGACCGGTTGCGCTGGCTGCAGTACACGGTAGTCCTTGCCCGGCACCAGCGGCTGGGCGACCGCGGCCACACCCAGGCCCAGGAAGGCGGCCAGAAGGCCGGCTCGGATCAGCGTCTTGAGCATTTCAGGATTCTCCGGTGGGGGCAGGCGCGCTCCGGCACCGCGGTCACGGCTGCTTTTCGCGGACCTTGATGGGCGCGGCCTCGATGCCGCTGCCGGCCAGCTGGCTGCGGACCCGGGCGAGCGTCTCCACGTCATCATACGGGCCCAGGCGCACACGGTGCCAGATGCCCTTTTCGCCAAGGTTAGCCGTCTGGATGCTCGCCTCCAGGCCGATCAGTGCCAGGCGGGCCTTCAGGTTGTCGGCATCCTTCGCGTTCTGGAACGCCCCGGCCTGCAGGAAGAACCGGTCCTGCGCCGCGGCCTTGGCGTCCGCGCCGCGGTTGCGCAGGTCCTGGTCGGTGGCCGGCTGCTCGACGCCTGGGAGGATCGTGTAGAAGTCGAACCTCGGCTTCGGCTCGGCCGCGGCCTTGCCCGCATCCGTCGCGGCCGAGCCCGGCGTTCCTGCGCCGGGCCCCGCAGTGGCCGGAGCCGCTGGCTGGGCCGGCTCTGCCACCGCGCCCTTGCCGGGTGCCTGCACTGCCGGAGCGGGCGCAGGCTTGTCGCGCGCGGCGAAGGGGTTGGCTGCACGGTTCAGGTAGAACGCGATCGCCAGCGCCGCCACCAGACCTAGCACCAGTCCGATGAACACGCCCAGCACCATGATGCCGGTGCGTCCACGAGGTTCAGGCTTCTTGTAGTCGCGGCTCATCGGGGCAATCGGGGCAGGTCTGGCATCGGTACGGGACCTTCCTACATTCGTGCCGGCGCGGATACGCCGAGCAGCCCGAGCGCCGACACGAGCACCGTGCGTACCGCGTCGAGCAGCGCCAGCCTGGCCAGGCGAAGCCGCGCGTCGTCGACCAGCACCTTCTCGGCGTTGTAGTAGCTGTGGAACTCACCCGCGAGATCCTTGAGGTAGAAGGCGATGCCGTGCACCGAGAGCTCGGCAGCCGACACTTCGAGCACCTCCGGCCAGGCAGACAGCCGGTCGATCAGCGCCCACTCGTGCGGGTTATCCAGCGGCGCGAGGTCGACGTCGTCGAGTGACGACCGGGCCGTCGCACCGGCCTCGCCCGTCCACGCATCGAACACGCTGCAGATACGCGCATGCGCGTACTGGATGTAATAGACCGGGTTCTCGTTGGAGCGCGACTTGGCCAGGTCGAGGTCGAAGTCGAGGTGCTGGTCGCTCTTGCGCAGCACGTAGAAGAAGCGCGCCGCGTCATTGCCGACCTCGCCGCGCAACTCGCGCAGCGTGACGAACTGGCCGGACCGGGTGGACATCGAGACCTTCTCGCCGTTGCGGTAGAGCACCGCGAACTGCACCAGCGCGACGGTCAGGCGGTCGGCGTCGGCGCCACTGGCGCGCAGCGCCCCCATCACCCGCGGAATGTAGCCGTGGTGGTCGGCCCCCCAGACGTCGATGACCCGGTCGAAGCCGCGCTCGAACTTGTCCAGGTGGTAGGCGATGTCGGAGGCGAAATAGGTGAACGCGCCGTTGTCGCGCTGGACCACGCGGTCCTTCTCGTCGCCGAAGTCGGTCGAGCGGAACCACAGGGCGCCGTCCTTGCGGTACAGGTGGCCTGCCTGCTGCAGCCGTTCGACCGCGCGTGCGACCGCACCACCGTCGAACAGCGAACGCTCCGAGAACCAGCGGTCGAACGTGACGCCGAATCCGTCGAGGTCGTCGCGGCAGTCGCCGAGCTGGGTCTCCAGCGCATGCCGGTGCACCACCGCATAGCCGTCGCCGAGCAGCCGCTTGGCCGCGTCGATCAGCGCATCGAGGTGGGTCTCGCGGCGCGCCTTCGAGTCGGCGTCGTCGGCCTCGGGCGCAGGCAGCCCGGGCGTGCCTTCGAGCACGGCCGCTGCAGGGCGCACGAAATCGGTGCCGTGTGCGGCAGCCAGGGCCTTCGCCATGTCGCGCACGTAGTCGCCCTGGTAGCCGTTGGGCGGGAACTCGACGGTCTCGCCGGCCTGCTCGAGGTAGCGCAGCCAGGTCGACAGCGCGAGGATGTCCATCTGCCGGCCGGCGTCGTTCACGTAGTACTCGCGGCTCACCGTCCAGCCGGAGGCCTCGAGCACGTTCGCCAGGCTCGCCCCGTAGGCGGCGCCGCGGCCGTGCCCGACATGCAGCGGGCCGGTGGGATTGGCCGAGACGAACTCGACCTGCACCTTTTGCCGTTGCGCGGGAGCGCAGCGACCATAGGCGCTGCCCTGGCTGCGCACCACGTGCACCACCGCGCGGCGTGCCGCGCGTGCGACGGTCAGGTTGATGAAGCCGGGCCCGGCGATCTCGACCTTCTCGAGCGTGGTCGAGGGCGGCAGCGCGGCGATCAGCCTGGCAGCGATCTCGCGCGGCGGACGGCCGAGCGGCTTGGCCAGTTGCATCGCCAGGTTGCAGGCGTAGTCGCCGTGGCTGCGCTGCTTCGGCCGCTCGAGTTGCACCGCGACGCTGGCGCCGGGTGCCACGGCGGCAAGCGCCTGCTCCAGCAGGTCGATGCAGGTGGATTTCAGGTCGGACGGAGCCATCGGTGAGTCGCCATCGGGGTACGCCATCAGGGGCAGTAGTTTACTTTGCGCAGCCCTCGTTCAGGGACCTGTTTCGCACCGGGCCGGCCCGCGCGAGCGCGGCAAGACGGCCATGCCGGCTCACAGCTCCAGCGGATCGACGTCGAGGATCCAGTGGACCCGGCCCGGGCGCTGTGCCGCCAGTGCGGCCCGCCAGGCGGCCAGGAATCGCTGGAAGCGGCCGCGTTCGGCCGACTGCACCAGCAGTTGCGCCCGTTCGCGGCCCGCCCGGCGCACCAGCAGCGCCGGCACCGGGTCGTACACCGTGACCGTCGGATCGATGCCCGGCGCCAGCGCGGCTGCCTCCGTCAGGAAGCCGATCGCGTCGGCGAGCGCGACGGCGTCGGCGCGCAGGATCGCCTGCGACGAGAACGGCGGCAGGCGCATCTGTCGGCGCTCTTCGAGCAACTGGACCGCGAAGCGCGCGTAGTCGTGCCGCGCCAGCGCATCGAACAGCGGATGCTGGGGGATCGAGGTCTCGATCATCACCCGCCCGGGCAGGTCGGCGCGGCCGGCCCGGCCGGCGACCTGCGTCAGCAGCGCGAACAGGCGCTCCGGTGCTCTGAAGTCGCTGCTGTAGAGCGCCTGGTCGCCGTCGACCACCGCGACCAGCGTCAGTCGCGGGAAGTCGTGGCCCTTGGCCAGCATCTGCGTGCCGACCAGCAGGTCGACCTCGCGCCGCTGGATGCGCTGGCGCGCCTGTTCCCACGCGGCGGTACTGCGCACGGTGTCGCGGTCGATGCGCAGCAGCCGCGCGCCGGGCAACAGGCGCGACAGCGTCTCCTCCAGCCGCTCCGTGCCCAACCCGAGCGCGGTCAGGTCGGGATTGCCGCATCCGGGGCAGGTGGTTGGAGGGCGCTCTGCATGGCCGCAGTGGTGGCAGCGCAGCGTGCGCTGCCGCTGGTGCAGCACCAGTCGCGCGCTGCACCGGCTGCAGCCCGCCGCCCAGCCGCAGGCATTGCAACGGAGCACCGGTGAATAGCCGCGCCGGTTGATCAGTACCAGCCCCTGTTCGCCGCGCTCGATCTGGGCCGCCAGCGCGGCCAGCACGGGGGGTGAAGGCTCTGGGCGGTGGGGGGCGATGCGCGGATGGCGCCGCAGGTCGACGATCTCGATCGCCGGCATCGGGCCGGTGGGCCGCTCGTCCAGCCGCAGCAGCCGGTAGCGCCCTGACCGTGCGTTGTGAAGCGTCTCCAGCACCGGCGTCGCGCTGCCCAGCACGACCGGTACGCCCCGCGCGCGGGCGCGCCAGACCAGCACGTCTCGCGCGTGGTATCGCAGGCCCTCCTCCTGCTTGAATGAGCCGTCATGTTCTTCGTCCACGATGGCGAGCCCGAAACGCGGCAATGGCGTGAACGCCGCGAGCCGGGTGCCGACCACCACGTCCGCGCTGCCGTCGGCCGCAGCCAGCCACCGGCGGGCCCGCTCGGCGGCCGGCAACCCGCTGTGCAGAACGACGATCCGGGCGCCGGGCAGGTCCGCGGCCAGGGCGGCGCCGAGCTGCGGCGTCAGGTTGATCTCCGGCACCAGCAGCAGCACCTGGCGCTGCCGGGCCAGTGCCAACGCCATCGTGCGCGCGTAGACGGTGGTCTTGCCGCTGCCGGTCACGCCGAACAGCAGGTGCACGCCGAACGCGCCCAGCCCGGCCGCGAGCGCATCGACTGCCGCCTGCTGCGCGGCGCTGAGCGCAAAGCCGGCGGCGACCGGCCCAATGCCGCCCGTACTGTCCGCATCTGGCACGGCTGCCGCCGCGTCGGCCGGTTCGATCCAGCCGGCCTCACGGAACCGTCGAAGCAGTGACGCGATCGCCGGATCGCGCCCTGCGGCCGGATGCAGCGCCGACTCGGCTACCACGGGTGCCGCGGCGAGGCGGTCCAGCAGCGCCTGCTGGCGCGGCGCCGGCCGCGAAGGCGGCGCGGCCTGCCGATCGCGTCCCTCGGCGGTCAGCGTCCAGGCGACCGGCCGGGCCTCTCGCTGCAAGGCGCCTGCGGGTACCGCCGGAGGCAGGGCGGCGAACAGCGCCGAACCGAACGGATGCTGGTAGTAGCCGCTGGCGAAGCGGAGGGTCTCGATGACATCCGCAGGAATCGGCGGCAGCGAGCGGTCGACCGGTCCGATCGGTCGTACCTGTGCGTCGGGCACCGCCGCTGTGGCGCCGAGCCCGGTGATGATGCCCGTGGCCTGGCTGCGCCCGAACGGCACCTTCACACGGCGGCCGATGTCGGCATCGGTCGCGTCGACGTTGCGGTAGTCGAACAGACGGTCCAGGGGCACGTCGAGGGCGACCTGGACGTAACGATGCCCGGCATCACCGGTCGGCGGTCCAGGTGGGTCCGACCTGTGGATAACTTTGTCGATAACTTCCGCCAACGCCGTCCGCCGAGGGTGTTCCGCGACGGGATGTTCACCTGCGCCGCGGGTTTGGCACAGAAAGATTCAGTAAAACAATGCGTTGCGAAGTACTATTCAGCGCCTGTCGAGAATCTGGCGAAACTGGCCGCTTCCGGCGGGCTGTGCATAATTCACAGCTCGCCGGTTTTGTCCAGTGCGATCGAGCCCTGTCGACCCCTAGCCTGCCTGGTCAGTCGCGTGAAAGCGCCGGCTGCGCTGGTGGACCGCGTCGACCAGGAAACCGACGTTCTCGGGCGGCGTGAAGCGGGTGATGCCGTGGCCGAGGTTGAACACGTGTCCGGTGCCATGCCCGTAGCTCGCCAGGATCTTCTCCACCTCGTCCTCGATCGTCTCGCGCTGGGTAAGCATGACCAGCGGGTCCAGGTTGCCCTGGATCGCGACCTTGTCGCCGACGCGGCGGCGGGCCTCGCCGATGTCGATCGTCCAGTCGACGCCGACCGCATCGGCGCCGATCGCGGCGATCGACTCCAGCCATACGGCGCCGCCCTTGGTGAACACGATCACCGGAACCTTGCGGCCTTCGGCCTCGCGGCGGATCGAGCCGACGATCTGCTGCAGGTAGCGCAGCGAGAACTCGCGGTAGCGCTCGGCCGACAGCGTGCCGCCCCAGGTATCGAACAGCATCACCGCCTGGGCTCCGGCTGCGATCTGGGCATCCAGGTAGATGCTGATCGCGCGTGCGTTGGTGTCGAGCAGCCGGTGCATCAGCTTCGGGTCGGTGTACATGAGCTGCTTGACGCGGGCGAAGTCGTCGCTTCCACCGCCTTCGATCATGTAGCAGGCGAGGGTGAACGGACTGCCTGAGAAGCCGATCAGGGGCACCTTGCCGTCGATGCCACGCCGGCACTCCGAGATCGCGTCCATCACGTAGCGCAGGTCGGTGTCCGGGTCGGGCAGCCGCAGCGACTCGATCGACTGCGCATCGCGCAGCGGACGCTCGAATCGCGGCCCCTCGCCTTCTGCGAAGTAGAGGCCCAGGCCCATCGCGTCCGGCACGGTCAGGATGTCGGAGAAGACGATCGCCGCATCGAGGTCGAAGCGGTCGAGCGGCTGCAGCGTCACCTCGGCAGCCATCGATGGCGACTTCATCAGTGCGACGAAGCTGCCAGCGCGTGCACGCGTGCGGTTGTATTCGGGCAGGTAGCGGCCTGCCTGGCGCATCACCCAGACCGGGGTCTGGTCGACTGGTTCACGCAGCAGTGCACGCAGAAGCCGGTCGTTACGAAGTGGGGACATGCGGGATTCCTGTCGTCTCCGGACGGGCGGGCGCCGGTCCGGGCGATGCCGAGTATAGGAGACTTCCCGCCCGCGCGATCAGCGCGGGAGGTCGGAGCTGCCCATCAGGAACTCGTCGACCGCGCGCGCGCACTGCCGGCCCTCGCGGATCGCCCAGACCACCAGCGACTGGCCGCGCCGCATGTCGCCCGCGGTGAACACCTTCGGCACGCTGGTGGTGTAGCTGCCAGCGCCCTCGGTCGACGCCAGCGCGTTGCCGCGCGCATCGCGTGCCACCCCGAAGGTGTCGAGCACGCTCGCCACCGGGCCGGTGAAACCCATCGCGAAGAGCACAAGGTCGGCCTTCACTTCGAACTCGGAACCGGGTACCTCGCGCATCTTCATCTGGCCGGTAGCCTCGTCCCTGGCCCACTCGACCCGTGCACCGACCAGAGCCGCGACGTTGCCGTGGCCGTCGTCCTTGAATGCCTTGGTGGTCACCGCCCAGTCGCGCTCGCAGCCTTCCTCGTGCGAGGACGAGGTACGCAGACGGATCGGCCAGTAAGGCCAGACCACCGGCTTGTCCTCCTGCTCCGGCGGCTGGGGCAGCAGCTCGAACTGGGTCACCGCGGCGGCGCCGTGCCGATTCGAGGTGCCGACGCAGTCCGACCCGGTGTCGCCGCCGCCGATCACCACCACGTGCCTGCCGGTGGCCATGATCTGGCCCGGCACGGTGTCGCCGGCCACGACCTTGTTCTGCTGCGGCAGGAAGTCCATCGCATAGTGGACGCCGCGAAGGTTACGGCCCGGGACCGGCAGGTCTCGCGGCACTTCCGCGCCACCGGCCAGCACCACGGCGTCGAACGACGCGGCGAGTTCCTCGGCTGAGATCGACCCGGGGGCGCTGCCGTTCACGCCAACGGCGTCGACCTTGCCCACCACCACCCCGGTGCGGAACTCGACGCCCTCGGCCTTCATCTGCTCGACGCGGCGGTCGATGTGCGACTTCTCCATCTTGAAGTCGGGGATGCCGTAGCGCAGCAGTCCACCGATGCGGTCGCTCTTCTCGAATACGGTGACCGCGTGGCCGGCGCGCGCCAGCTGCTGCGCGCAGGCGAGACCGGCCGGGCCGGATCCGACCACCGCGACCTTGCGGCCGGTCTGCCGGACGGGCGGTTGCGGCAGGACCCAGCCGTTCTCCCAGCCCTTGTCGATGATCGCGTGCTCGATCGACTTGATGCCGACCGGGTCGGTGTTGATGTTCAGCGTGCAGGCGGCCTCGCACGGCGCCGGGCAGATGCGACCGGTGAACTCGGGGAAGTTGTTCGTCGAGTGCAGCGTGTCGAGCGCCTGCTTCCATTCCTGGTTGAAGACCAGGTCGTTCCAGTCGGGGATGATGTTGTTCACCGGGCAGCCGTTCATGCAGAACGGCGTGCCGCAGTCCATGCAGCGTGCCCCCTGCACCTTGGCGGCGTCGTCTGCCAGGTGCAGCACGAACTCGCGGTAGTGCTTGACCCGGGCCTGGGGTGCCTCGTACGACTCCTCGACCCGCTGGAACTCCATGAAGCCAGTGATCTTGCCCATTGTCGTCCTTGCTGTTCAGGTGGTGCGCGGGGCCGAGCGCGTCGGTCCGCCCGCGTCAGTGCAAAGCGTGCCTGCCGGTCGCTGCAGGGGTCAGGCGGCCATCCGGCTGCCGCTGGCAGCCATCTCGCCAAGTGCCCGGCGATATTCGCCCGGGAACACCTTCACGAAGCGTCCGCGCCAGCTTGCCCAGTCGGCCAGCATCGCCTTCGCCCGCGCGCTCCCCGACAGCTGAGCATGCCGCTCCAGCATCGAACGCACGATCGACTCGTCCGACTGGCCGCGGTGCCACAGTGCGCGCGAGAGCTTCGCCTCCTGCTCCGATTCGGGCAGCAGCGGCTCCAGTGCGACCATCGACAGGTTGCAGCGCTCGCCGAACTGGCCGTCCTCGTCCAGCACATAGGCGATGCCGCCGCTCATGCCTGCGCCGAAGTTGCGACCGGTGCGGCCGAGCACCAGTACCGTCCCGCCGGTCATGTACTCGCAGCCATGGTCGCCCACGCCCTCGACGACCGTGTCCGCGCCGGAATTGCGAACCGCGAACCGCTCGCCGGCGACGCCGCGGAAGTAGGCCTCGCCCGCGATCGCTCCGTAGAGCACGGTATTTCCGACGATGATGTTCTCGTGCGACTCGCCGATGAACTTGGGCGACGGCTGCACGATGATGCGGCCGCCGGACAGCCCTTTGCCAACGTAGTCGTTACCCTCTCCGATCAGGTCGATCGTTACCCCGCGTGCGAGGAACGCGCCGAGGCTCTGGCCGGCCGAACCCGCGAAGCGGATGTGGATGGTGTCGTCGTCGAGTCCTTCATGGCCGAAGCGACGCGCCACCTCGCCGGAGAGCATGGTGCCCGCGGTACGGTTGAGGTTGCGAATCGGCATCTCGATCGTGACCTTCTCGCGCCGCTCGAGTGCGGGCATGGCCAGCTCGATCAGGCGGTGGTCGAGGGCCGCGTCGATCCCGTGGTCCTGTGCCTCGTGCTGGCTGCGCGCCACCGTGGCCGCGACCGCGGGCAGGTGGAAGATCCGGGAGAAGTCGAGTCCCCGTGCCTTCCAGTGCTCGATGCCCTTGCGCATGTCGAGCAGGTCGGCGCGGCCGACCAGGTCGACGAAGCGCCGCACGCCCAGTTGCGCCATCAGCTCGCGGATCTCCTCGGCCACGTAGAAGAAGAAGTTGATCACGTGCTCGGGCTTGCCCTGGAACTTCTTGCGCAGCTCGGGGTCCTGGGTGGCGACGCCGACCGGGCAGGTGTTCAGGTGGCACTTGCGCATCATGATGCAGCCTTCGGCCACCAGCGGTGCGGTGGCGAAGCCGAATTCGTCGGCGCCCAGCATCGCGCCGATCACCACGTCGCGGCCGGTCTTCATCTGGCCGTCGACCTGCACCGCGATCCGGCCACGCAGGTCATTGAGCACGAGCGTCTGCTGGGTCTCGGCCAGGCCGAGCTCCCAGGGCGTACCGGCATGCTTGATCGACGACCACGGGCTCGCGCCGGTGCCGCCGTCATGGCCGGCGATGGTCACGTGGTCGGCCTTGGCCTTGGCCACGCCGGCAGCCACCGTTCCCACGCCCAGCTCCGACACCAGCTTGACGCTGATCGAGGCACGCGGGTTGGCGTTCTTCAGGTCGTGGATGAGCTGCGCCAGGTCCTCGATCGAGTAGATGTCATGGTGCGGCGGCGGCGAGATGAGGCCCACGCCCGGCACCGAGAAGCGCAGTTCGGCGATGTATTCGGACACCTTGTGGCCGGGCAGCTGGCCGCCTTCGCCGGGCTTGGCGCCCTGCGCCATCTTGATCTGGATCTGGTCGGCCGAGGACAGGTACTCGGCGGTGACCCCGAAGCGGCCGGAAGCGACCTGCTTGATCTTCGACCGCAGGCTGTCGCCGGCCTTCAGCGGCAGGTCGATGGCCACGCGGTCCGAGCCCAGCCGGCTGGCGAGCGTGTCGCCTTCGGACACCGGCTGGTAGCGCCGGCGATCCTCGCCGCCTTCGCCGGTGTTCGACTTGCCGCCGATGCGGTTCATGGCGATCGCCAGCGTGGCGTGCGCCTCGGTCGAGATCGACCCCAGCGACATCGCGCCGGTGGAGAACCGCTTGACGATCTCCGATGCCGGCTCGACCTCGGCCAGCGGTACCGGCTGGCGGCCCTCGAAGCGGAACTCGAACAGGCCGCGCAGGGTCATCAGGCGGCGACTCTGGTCGTTGATCAGGCGCGCGTATTCCTTGAACGTCGGGTAGCTGGAGGCCCGGGCCGCATGCTGCAGCTTGGCGATCGCATCCGGCGTCCACATGTGTTCCTCGCCGCGCACGCGGAACGCGTACTCGCCGCCGGCGTCGAGCGCGTTGGCGAGCACCGGGTCGTTGCCGAAGGCCGCGTGGTGCATGCGGATGGCTTCTTCGGCGACCTCGAACAGGCCGATGCCCGACACGTTGCTGGTGGTGCCGCTGAAATACTTCTGCACCAGCGGCTGCGCGAGTCCGATCGCCTCGAAGATCTGCGCGCCGGTGTAAGACATGTAGGTCGAGATGCCCATCTTCGACATGACCTTCATCAGGCCCTTGCCGATCGCCTTCACGTAGTTCTTGATCGCGATCTTCGCGTCGGTGCCGCTGGCCGCGCCGAGCGCCATCACGCTCTCGAGCGCGAGGTAGGGATGCACGGCCTCTGCGCCATAGCCGGCGAGCAGCGCGAAGTGGTGTGTCTCGCGCGCCGAGCCGGTCTCGACCACCAGGCCTGCGCTGGTGCGCAGCCCCTTGCCCACCAGGTGCTGGTGGATGGCCGAGGTGGCGAGCAGCGCCGGGATCGCGACATGGTCGCGGTCGATCTTGCGGTCGGACACGATCAGGATGTTGTAGCCGGAGACTACGGCATCCTCGGCCTCGGATGCGAGGCTGGCCAGGCGGGCCTCGATGGCTTCCTTGCCCCAGGCGACGGGGTAGCAGATGTCGAGCTCGTAGGACCGGAACTTGTTCTCCGAAGCGTCGGCGATGCCGCGGATCAGGGACATCTGGTCGAAGTCGAGCACCGGCTGGCTCACTTCGAGGCGGATCGGCGGGTTGTTCTCGTCGATCCCCAGCAGGTTTGGCTTGGGGCCGATGAACGACACCAGGCTCATCACGAGCTGCTCGCGGATCGGGTCGATCGGCGGGTTGGTGACCTGGGCGAACAGCTGCTTGAAGTAGTGGTACAGCGGCTTAGGGCGATTCGACAGCACCGACAGCGGCGAGTCGTTGCCCATCGAGCCGATCGCCTCCTCGCCGATGACGGCCATCGGCTGCATCAGGAACTTCAGGTCTTCCTGGGTGTAGCCGAACGCCTGCTGCCGGTCGAGCAGGGACTCGGCCGGTTCCGCCGGTGCGTCACCGCCGATCGGCTCGAGGTCGTCGAGCTTGATCCGGATGCGGTCGATCCACTCCCGGTACGGCTTGGCCGAGGACAGCGCGTACTTCAGCTCGGCGTCGTCGATGATGCGGCCGGCCTCGGTGTCGATCAGGAACATCTTGCCCGGTTGCAGGCGCCACTTCTTGACGATCTTCTCTTCCGGGATCGGCAGCACCCCCGTCTCGGAGGCCATCACCACGAGGTCGTCGCTGGTGACGATGTAGCGTGCCGGGCGCAGCCCGTTACGGTCGAGGGTGGCGCCGATCTGGCGCCCGTCGGTGAACGCGACCGCCGCAGGGCCGTCCCACGGTTCCATCATCGCCGCATGGTATTCATAGAACGCGCGCCGGCCCTGGTCCATCAGCGAGTGGCCTTCCCAGGCTTCCGGGATCAGCAGCATCATCGCGTGGGCGAGTGAGTAGCCGCCCATCACCAGCAGCTCGAGTGCGTTGTCGAACGAGGCCGAATCGGACTGGCCGTCGTAGATCAGCGGCCAGATCTTCGCAAGGTCCTCGCCGAGCACCGGCGAGCTGATCGCTGCCTGGCGTGCACGGATCCAGTTCACGTTGCCGCGCAGCGTGTTGATCTCGCCGTTGTGCGCGATCATCCGGAACGGGTGGGCGAGGTCCCAGGTCGGGAAGGTATTGGTCGAGAAGCGCTGGTGCGCCAGTGCCAGCGCCGAGGTCACTCGCGGATCCTTCAGGTCGACGTAGTAGTCGGCCAGGCTCTCGGCGAGCAGCATGCCCTTGTAGACCATCGTGCGCGCCGACATCGACGGCACGTAGAACTCCTTGCCGTGCGCCAGCTGCAGCGCCTGGATGGCATGCCCGGACGACTTGCGAATGATGTAGAGCTTGCGCTCGAGCGCGTCGGTCACGGTGACGCCGGCGCCACGGCCGATGAACACCTGGCGGATCATCGGCTCGATCGGCTTGACGCTCTCGCCCAGCACCGAGCTATCCACCGGGACGTCACGCCAGCCGAGCAGCACCTGGCCCTCGGCCCAGATCGCCCGCTCGATCTCGCGCTCGCAGGCGTACCGGCTCGCAGGCTCGCGCGGCAGGAAGCAGAATCCCACGCCGTACTCACCCGGCGCCGGCAGCTCGATGCCCTGCTTCGCCAGTTCCTCGCGGAAGAACGCGTCCGGGATCTGGATCAGCACCCCGGCCCCGTCGCTGGCCTTCGGGTCGGCGCCAACCGCGCCGCGGTGGGTCAGGTTCTTCAGGATCAGCAGGCCCTGCTCGACGATCGCGTGGCTCTTCTTTCCCTTGATGTGTGCGACGAAGCCGACGCCGCAGGCGTCATGTTCACGCGACGGGTCGTACAGACCCTGGGCCTCCGGAAGTCCCGGGCGCACGGCGGTGGGAGACGGGCTGGCGTCAGCGGACACAGCCGAGCGCGGGGCTTGCGGGAATTGTGAGGATTCACTCATGGCCGACCTCGGGGCAGGAAGGGGACGCGCGACGCGGGCGGCACGTGCCGTCCTGCGGGTACGTCCAGAGGCGACGAAAGCCGCGGTGTCGCGGCTTTCGGAAGGTCTACCGGGCGTTTGTCGCAACCACTTGGGCGCGTACGGTCTATCCGGTCGAACTGCGGATTGTAACTGCCCATTTGCGTTGCAGCAATCCGGGCGCAGTTTGTGCGGGATCGGCCGTTTCCGCCGAGTCAGTGTTCGTCGACGCTGAACAGGCGCCGGTGTTCCCGGATCGCATAGCGGTCGGTCATGCCGGCGATGTAGTCGGCGATCGCGCGAGGCGCGGCCGTCTCCGCTCGTGCCTGGTCCTGCGGCGGCAGCAGGCGGTGGTCAGCGATGAAGGCCGAGAACAGTTCGGCCAGGATGCGCTGCGACTTGCCGCTCATCCGGACCACCCGGTAATGGCGGTACAGTGCGTGGCGCAGGAACTGCTTGAGCTCGACCTGCTCGGCGGCCACGGCGGGACTGAAGCCGATCATCGGCGGGCTGCGGCGCACGGCATCGATCGAGTCGGGCGCATGCAGCGCGATCAGCCGTCGGCTCTCGGTTGTCAGGTCGACGACGAGCGTGTTGATCATCCGGCGGATGGTCTCGTGGATCAGGCGGCGTCCGGCCAGGCCTGGATGGCGTTCGCGGACCTGCGCGACATGGCGCGCGAAGATCGCCACGTCCTCGAGCTGCTCCAGCGTGATCAGTCCGGAGCGCAGTCCGTCGTCAACGTCGTGGTTGTTATAGGCCAGTTCGTCGGCGACGTTGGCGAGCTGTGCCTCGAGCGATGGCTGCTCGCCGCGCAGGAAACGTTCGCCGATCGGACCGAGCTGCTCGGCGTTGCGCCGTGAGCAGTGCTTCAGGATTCCCTCTCGGGTCTCGAACGTGAGGTTCAGTCCGTCGAAGTCGGCGTAGCGTTCCTCCAGGAGGTCGACCACCCGCAGCGACTGCAGGTTGTGTTCGAAGCCGCCATGTTCGCGCATGCACGCGTTCAGGGCGTCCTGCCCGGCGTGGCCGAACGGCGTGTGCCCGAGGTCGTGCGCGAGCGAGATGGCCTCGGTCAACCCCTCGTTCAGGCCGAGGTTGCGTGCGATCGATCGGGCGATCTGCGCGACTTCCAGGCTGTGCGTGAGCCGCGTGCGGAACAGGTCGCCCTCGTGGTTCACGAATACCTGAGTCTTGTACTCCAGCCGCCGGAAGGCGGTGGAATGGATGATCCGGTCGCGGTCGCGCTGGAACTCGTCGCGGCCGGCCGGCGGCTGCTCGGCATGGATGCGGCCGCGCGAGGTCTCGGTGCAGGCCGCGTAGGGCGCGAGCCCTGACGGACGGGGATCAGCCATGTCCGGCCGCCAGGGCCAGCGTAGCCTGCAGCGCCGCGGGATCGTAGTCGCCGGTGGTGACCGCGCGGCCCAGCCCCTGCATCAGCACCAGCCGGATACGCCCGCCGCGTACCTTCTTGTCGTGGCCCATCAGGTCGATCCAGCGCTCGATCGGCATCGCCGGCGGGTCGACCGGCAGCCTTGCCAGGGCGAACAGCCGGCGTACCCTGCCGACATCGGATTCATCCAGCCAGCCCAGCCGTGCCGACAGTTCGGCCGCCAGCACTGTGCCGGCGGCCACCGCCTCGCCATGCAGCCAGCTGCCGTAGCCCACGCCGGTCTCGATCGCGTGGCCGAAGGTGTGGCCGAGGTTGAGCGTCTCGCGCAGGCCGGCCTCGCGTTCGTCGGCGGCCACCACCTCGGCCTTGTGCTCGCAGGACCGGCGCACCGCGTGCGCCAGTGCCGCGGGATCGCGCGCCAGCAGCCGCGGAAGGTTCGGCTCGAGCCAGTCGAGGAAGGCGGTGTCGCGGATCAGCCCGTACTTGATCACCTCGGCGAGTCCGGCGGAGAGTTCCCGGTCGGGCAGGGTGTCGAGCAGCGCGGTGTCTGCGAGCACCAGCATCGGCTGGTGGAACGCGCCGATCATGTTCTTGCCCTGCGGGTGGTTGATTGCGGTCTTGCCGCCCACCGACGAGTCGACCTGCGCCAGCAGCGTGGTCGGGATCTGCACGAACGGTACGCCGCGCTGCCAGGTGGCCGCGGCGAAGCCCGCCATGTCGCCGATCACGCCGCCGCCGAGCGCGATGATCGGCGTGCGCCGGTCGCAGCGCTGCTCGATCAGGTGGTCGAACACGGTGTTCAGTACCTGCCAGTTCTTGTGCTGCTCGCCATCGGGCAGCACGACCGGAACCGCCTCGACGCCTGCGGCGGCCAGCGCGGCGGCTACCGGCTCCAGGTAAAGGGCACCGACCACCTCGCTGGTGACGAGTGCCGCGCGGCCGGGCTTCAGGTGTGCAGCGATGCGAGCGGGATCGGTCGCCACCCCGCGGCCGATGACGATCGGGTAGCTGCGGTCTTCGAGCGCGACCTGGACGGTCTCGACCGGGGCGTGTGCGGCCGCATTGGAGGCGGGTGCTGCGTTCATCGGGTCTCCGGGACGGGGGCTTCGTCGGCATGTGCCGGCGCCGTGGTCGATCCGACCTCCTCGGGCGGTTGCCCGGAGAGCTGTTCGACCAGCCGGGTGACCATCGTCTTCACGCTCTCGTGCGTGCTTTCGACGGTCAGGTGTGCGGTTTCCGCGTACAGCGGGTCGCGGGCAGTCAGCAGTTCGGTGATCCGCTGCTGCGGATCGCTGGTGGCGAGCAGCGGCCGGTTGCGGTCGCGGCGGGTGCGGTGCCAGATCTCCGTGGCCGAGGCCTTCAGGTATACGACCCGGCCACGCTCGTGCAGCCGGCGCCGGCTCTCCTCCGCCAGCACGGCGCCGCCGCCGGTCGCCAGGACGATGTCCGGCAGCCGCGTCAGTTCGTCGATCACCTGCCGCTCGCGTGCCCGGAAGCCGGCCTCGCCCTCGATCTCGAAGATCACCGGTATGGAGACGCCGCAGCGGGCTTCGATCTCCTGGTCGGCGTCGACGAAGCGCTTGCCCAGGCGTTGTGCGAGCAGCCGGCCGACGGAGGTCTTGCCTGCGCCCATCATGCCGACCAGGAACACGCTGCCCTCGACCGTGCAGGTCGGCGGCATGCAGCCCGCACAGCACTCGTCGTCCGCGGTGACTGCCACCGGGGCGGGGCGCGACAGGTCGGTGCAGGGCTCTTCAGCTTCCATCCATCGATTGTAGCGCGCGCCGCCGGGAGGCCCCGTGCCGGCGGCCGCGCCGCCCGGCCGTGCAAGCGCAACGGGCGTGCCATGCGCGCCCGTTGGCCCGCAGGAACGTCGATGCAGGCTACCGGAGCGACAGCCGGTCGTTCAGCACGCGTGGGGTGACGAAGATCAGCAGTTCGCGCTTGTCATCGACGATCGAGCGGTCGCGGAACAGGAACCCCACGAACGGTATGTCGCCGAGCACCGGCACCTTGTTGACCGTCTGCCGCGAGTCCTGGGTGTAGATGCCGCCGATCACCACGGTGCCGCCGTTCTCGACCAGCACCTGCGTGCTGATCTGGCGGGTGTTGATCGCCGGGCCCGACTGCGTGTTCTGGCCGACGCTGTCGTTGTTCACGTTGAGCGACATGATCACGTTGCCGTCCGGCGTGATCTGCGGCCGCACCTTCAGCGACAGCGTCGCCTTCTTGAACGAGATCGCGGTCGCGCCGCTGGCGGTGGCCTGCTGGAACGGAATCTCCGTGCCCTGCTCGATGGTCGCCTCTATCTGGTCGGCGGTGATCACGCGCGGACTGGAGACGATCCGGCCACGCCCCTCCGCCTGGAGCGCCTGCACCTCGAGGTTGAGGAAGCGCGACAGGCTGTCGTTGAACACCACCACCGAAAACGCGCCGGGGCGCGCGCCGCCGATCGTCTGCGCCGGCAGGTTCACGCCGAGGCTCTGGGCCAGCGTCGGGATAGGGGTGGCGATCTGGCTGGTCAGGAAGCCGGTCGACTCGAGGTTGCCGCCGAGCGTCAGGCGGGTCGAGTTGGCCAGAGAGTCGCCGACCCGCCGGTCCATCACTCCGAGCCGGGCGCCGAGGTTGCGCGAGAAGGTATCCGCGGCCTCGACCACGCGCGCCTCGATCATGACCTGGCGCACTGGCACGTCGATCTGCCGCACCAGTCGGCGCATCTCGTCGAGCTTGCTCGGGGTGTCCTGGATGAACAGGGTGTTGGTCCGGGGGTCGATCACCGCGCTGCCGCGGCGCGACAGCACGCGCTGCTGAGGGTCGGTGAGGATCTTCTGGAAGGCATCGGCCCTGGCGTAGTTCAGCTGGAACGTTTCGGTGCGTACCTGTTCGAGGTCTGCGAGCTGCTGCCGCGATTCGGCCTCCAGCTTGTCGCGGGTGGCGAGTTCATCGCGCGGCGCGATCCACATCACGTTGCCGGTCTTGCGCATGTCCAGGCCCTTGGCCTGGAGGATGATGTCCATCGCCTGGTCCCACGGCACGTCCTTCAGCCGGAGCGTGAGGTTGCCGCTCACCGTGTCGCTGGTGATGATGTTCAGGCCGGTGAAGTCGGCGAGTACCTGCAGTACGGCGCGCACCTCCACGTTCTGGAAGTTCAGGGACAGCTTGTCGCCGGTGTAGCGGCGCTGCCCGCCGCCGAGTCGCGTCGGGTCCTCGACCACCGGCTTCACCTCCAGGATGAAGCGGTTGTCGGCCTGGTAGGCGGACTGCTCCCACTGGCCGCGCGGCTGTATCTCGAGCCGGACCGTGTCGCCCGACTGCTGTGCGTTGATGAACTGCACCGGTGTCGAGAAGTCGGTCACGTCGAGCCGGCGCTGGAGGTGCTGCGGCATCTGGGTACGCTGGAACTCGACCACGATGTTGCGGCCCTGCTGGCGTACGTCGATGCCGGTGTTGTTGTCGGCGAGGTCGATCACGACGTTGCCGGCGCCCTCGCTCGTGCGGCGGAAATCGATGTTCAGGATGCGATGCTGACGACCGCCACTGGTGTCCTCGGCAAAGCGCGTCGGTGCCGGCGCAACGCCCGCGGCGATGCCGCCAGCGCCCTGCAGTGCGACGACGATCGTGTTGCCCTCGACGCGTGCCTCGTACGGGACCGTGCGGGTCATGTTCAGCACCAGCCGCGTGCGATCGCCGACCTGCACCAGGTTCAGGCTGCGCAGGTCGCCCTGCGATACATCCTGGGCGTTGCGGCCGGTGGCATTGGCCGTGTTCGGGAAGTCGAAGGACAGGCGGGACGGGTTGGTGATCTGGAAGCCGTTCGGAGCTGCCCGGGGCGGTTCCTTCAGGGTGATGCGCACGAGCACGTTGCCGCCCTGCGCGACGGCCGCGGTCACCGACTGGATCGCGTTGCTAGCCTGTTCCCCCGGGGCGACCTGGGCCAGCGCCGTGCCGGCGATGGCCAGGGCGAGCAGTGCGGACAGCATCACCCGGGCGGCATTCCAGCCGCGCACCGGGCCGACTGACAGCGTCCGGGTCGCCTCGCGTTGCGGGATGGTGCGCTTCATCGTCTTGCCTCCGTTTCGTCTTGCAGGAACAGCGAGGTGATCCGTTCGGTCCACTCGCCGGCACCGTCTTGCACGAGTTCCTTCAGCTTCAGCCCGGTCTCATCCACCTCGATGACCAGGCCGAAGTTCTGTCCGATGTAGTTGTTCCGCCGCACCCGGAACAGGTTGCTGTCCGGGGTGCGGATCAGCGCGAACAGGTTCTTGCCCTGCTGCAGCGAGCCGACCATCTTGAGGTTGTCCAGCGGGAATGCCTCCAGCGGTTCGCGCCGGCGGTTCAGGTCGGGCTGCAGCGATCCCTTGGCCGCCTTCGCCGGTTCGATCTTGCGCGGGCGGAACGGATCCTCCAGCTCGGCCTGGTTGTAGACGAACGGCTCGTAAGCGTCGACCTTGGGCAGTGGATCGATGCGCGCGCGGGTGACCGCGCTGCTCTCGGCGTCGTTCACGAACTGCCTGAGGTCCTGGAGCTGGTCGGAGCCGCAGCCGACCATTGCAAGGCCGAGTGCGAGCGGGACCAGCCGGCGGAAGGTTCTGCGCAGGGCGTTCATTTCTTCTTCGTGGCGGCCTGGGCCGCCTTGCGTTGTTTCGCGACTTCTTCCTCGTCGAGGTAGCGGAACGTCTTCGCCACCGCGTCCATGGTGAGCATGCCATCGCGTCCGGTCGAGACCGTCACGTCGTTGAGCGTCACGATGCGCGGCAGCTGTGCGATGTCGCTGGCGAACGAGCCGAGCTCGTGGTAGCTGCCCGTCACGCGGAGGGTGATCGGCAGTTCCGCGTAGAACTCGGAGATGGTCTCCTGGGCGGCGGGCTTGAACAGTTCGAACTGCAGGCCGCGGCCGAGTCCCGCCTGGTTGATGTCGGTGAGCAGTGCGTCCATCTCCGAGCGGTTGGGCAGCTGGCGCAGCAGCGCGCCGAACGCCTGCTCGATGTCCTCCAGCTGCTTCTGGTAAGCGGGCAGGTTGATCGCCTGCCGCTTCTTGTCGATGAAGGTGGTGCGCAGCGTGGCCTCGCGCTCGTGCAGCGTGCTGGCCTCGGTCAGCTGGTTGCGCCAGTCGAACCAGTAGCCCAGGAAGACCACCAGCACCAGGATCAGTATCAGGGTCACGAACTGGACCGCGATCGGCCACGACCCGATGTGCTTCGGGTCCAGTCGTCTGAGTTCGTCGAGTGTCATGGCGTCTGGAGGGACTTGCTGTTGGGTGTGCGGTCGGGAGGTGGCGTGCCGTTCACTTCTTCGCGGCGTCCGACCGCGGTGCATTCGCGGCACCGGCCGGGGCCGGTTGGTCCCCCGCGCGTACGACATCGACGTTGAGGATGAACTCGTTGAGGCGCTGGTTCGAAACGGTCGCCGACTTGATCTCGACCAGCGTGGCGTTCGCCAGCGAGGGCGAGGACTCGAGGTTGCGCATCAGCGTCGAGACGCGTGCATTCGACTGCGCGTAGCCGACGATGTTCACCTTGGTGCCGGTCTGCTTGATGTTGCGCAGGTACACCCCGTCGGGCAGCTGGCGCGCGATCTGGTCGAACAGCTGTACGACCTCCGCACGGTTGGACTGCAGCGTCTCGACCACCCGCTTGCGCGCGAGCAGCTGCTGCGTCTGCTCGCGCAGCCGGCGGATGTCCTCGATCTGCTTGTCTAGCGAGGCGATCTGTTCGTCGAGGAACCTGTTGCGTGCCTTCTGGCTTTCGATCCGGGATGCCAGCACGCCGTGCACGAGGAAGATCACCCCCGCGCCGAGCGCGACCATCGCGACCGAGGCAACGATGAACGCGCGTTGCTGGGCAGCACGCTTCATCTCGCGGTGGGGTAGCAGATTTACGCGGATCATCTGGACGGAGGAGGCGGTTCGGTTGGAGAGGGTGGCGGTGCGCTGCGAGCGGGCAGGGGCCTGTTCGTCGGTCCGGGCGGCGGGGCCGGGTCGACAGCGGGGGATGTCAGGCGGGGTCGAAGCGGCGCAGCGCGAGGCCGCAGGCAACCATCAGCGAGGGCGCATCGAGCTGTAACTGGCGCGGCCGGATCTTCGAGGACACGTCCATGCCCGCGAACGGGTTCGCGACCACCGTCGGCACCTGGGTGCGGCGGCTGACCGTGTCGTCGAGGTCGGGGATCGCCGCACAGCCGCCGGCGAGCACCAGTTTGTCGACGCTGCTGTACTGGGTGGAGGTATAGAAGAACTGCAGGACCCGGGCGACCTCGAGCGCGAGGTTGTCCATGAATGGTTGCAGCACCTCCGATTCGTAGTTCTCGGGCAACCCGCCGTGGCGCTTGGCCATCTCCGCCTCTTCGGCCGTGAGGCCGAAGTGCCGCTGGATCTCCTGCGTCAGCTGCTGGCCGCCGAACGGCTGCTCGCGCAGGTAGACCGATTCGCCGTTGCGCAGGATGTTCACGGTCATCACGCTGGTGCCGACGTCGACGATCGCGATGGTCTGGTCCTGGCCGCCCTCGGGCAGGCTCCGGGCGATCAGTTCGAACGCGGCCTGGGTCGCATGGGACTCGATGTCGACCACGACCGCCTTCAGGCCGGCGGCCTCGGCCGCCGCTACGCGGTCCTCGACCTTTTCCTTGCGCGAGGCGGCGATCAGGATCTCGATGTCTTCCGGATTGGTCGGGGACGGGCCCAGGACCTGGAAGTCGAGGTTGACTTCCTCGAGCGCGAACGGGATGTACTGGTTGGCCTCGGTCTCGACCTGCAGTTCCAGTTCGTCCTCCCGCTGCCCGGCCGGCACCGATATCTTCTTGGTGATCACCGCGGCCGTGGGCAGGGCGAGGGCGACGTTGCGCAACCGGCTGTTCAGCTTCTTCCAGCCGCGCTTGAAGGAGTCCGACACCTGGTCCAGGTTCACGATGTTGCCGTCGACCACCGAATCCTTGACCAGCGGCTCGATCACGTACCGCTCGATCCGGTACTTGCCGCGGCCGGCGTCTTCCAGTTCGACGAACTTGACCGCGGACGAGCTGATGTCCACGCCGATCAACGGCGGGGCCTTCGGCCGGAGCATCCGGCCGAGCGCGTCGAAATGGACGTCAAGTTTCCCCTTGAACATGGAAGGTTCAGTTATCCATCGCACAAATGAGTTTAAAGGCTAGCAACAACTATTTGGACTGTAAAGCGTTTTATGCCTCTCGATCGCCATATAAGCGCGCCGGGAAGTCTCATTTGCGGGTCGGATCCGGACCCCGTCATCTGACCGATCCGGACCCCGACATCTGCCTATAATCGCCAATGCTCAAACGCTGGTCGCTGATCGCTGCCCTCGTGGCTGCCGGAGGGGTCGGCCTCGCCGTGCTCGTGGTGGTGTTCGCGGCGGCCGTCGCCTTCCCCAACCTTCCCTCGCTCGAGGTCCTGACCGACTATCGTCCGAAGGTTCCGCTGCGCGTGTTCAGCGCCGACGGCAAGCTGCTGGGCGAATTCGGCGAGGAACGCCGTGCGGTCGTGAAGATCGACGCGGTCCCGGACCTGATGAAGAAGGCGATCCTCGCCGCAGAGGACGATCGCTTCTACGAGCATGGCGGGGTCGACTACCTCGGCGTGGTGCGCGCGGCCGTATCCAACTTCACCGGTGGCGGGGCCCGCCAGGGCGCCAGCACCATCACGATGCAGGTGGCCCGGAACTTCTTCCTGTCCCGCGAAAAGACCTTCACGCGCAAGTTTCACGAGGCGCTCCTTGCTTTCAAGATCGAAGCGAGCCTGAGCAAGGACCAGATCCTCGAGCTCTACATCAACCAGATATTCCTGGGCCAGCGTGCCTACGGCTTTGCCGCGGCTGCGCAGACCTATTTCGGCAAGACGCTCGATCAACTTGAGGTCGCCGAGATGGCCATGCTCGCGGGGTTGCCGAAGGCGCCCTCGCGCTTCAACCCGGTGGTCAACCCGCAGCGTGCACGGCTTCGCCAGCAGTACGTGCTGCGGCGCATGCAGGAACTCGGCTACATCGATGCTGCACAGTTCGCCCGCGCCGAGAAGCACGTGATGCCGGTCAGGCGCGACGGAGCGGATTCGACGGTGCACGCCGACTACGTCGCCGAGATGGTCCGCCAGGTCATGTTCGACCGCTTCCGCGAGGAGGCTTACACGCGCGGTCTGCGCGTCTACACGACCGTCGTGAGCGAGCACCAACTTGCAGCGTACGCAGCCGTGAGGCGAGGCGTGGTCGCCTACGATCGGCGGCACGGGTTCCGCGGGCCGGAGCGATTCGTCGACCTGCCAGCGAACTTCACCGACGAGCAGCTCGAGGACCTGCTGCAGGACGATCCGGACAGCGAAGGCCTGTTCCCGGCGATCGTGCTGAAGATCGACGAAAAGTCGGCACTGCTGTACCGGCGCGGCCTGGGCCGGGTCACCGTTACCGGGGAGGGCCTGCGTTTCGCCCAGCGCACGATCGGCGAGCAGGCGCCGCTCAAGCAGCGGTTGCGTCCTGGCGCGGTGGTCCGCCTGCAGCGCGACGACAAGGGCGGCTGGAACATTACCCAGTTGCCGCAGGCCGAAGCCTCGCTGGTCGCGCTCGACCCGTCCGACGGCTCGATCCGAGCCCTGGTCGGCGGCTTCGACTTCAACCGGACCCAGTTCAACCACGTGACCCAGGCGATCCGCCAGCCCGGGTCCAGCTTCAAGCCGTTCATCTTCTCGGCGGCCCTGGAGCGCGGATTCACCGCCGCGACCGTAGTCAACGACGCGCCGCTCAGCTTCGGCTCGCGTGAGACCGGGTCGGAGCCCTGGGAGCCCAAGAACTACGATGGCAAGTACGACGGGCCGATGCGCATCCGTACCGCGCTCGCGCGTTCGAAGAACCTCGTCACGATCCGCGTCCTGCAGGCCATCGGTACCCAGTATGCCCAGGACTACATCACGAAGTTCGGCTTCGATCCGAAGCTGCACCCCCCTTACCTGACGATGGCGCTGGGCGCTGGCGGTGTCACGCCGCTGCAGATGGCCGCCGGCTATGCGGTGTTCGCCAATGGCGGCTTCCGGGTGACGCCGTTCCTGATCCGGCGCATCGAGGACCAGAAGGGCGCGGTGCTGTTCGAAGCCGCGCCCGCGGTGGCGAACGAAAGCGCAGAACGGGTGATCGACGTGCGCAACGCGTTCATGATGACCAGCCTGATGCAGGACGTGGTGCGGGCCGGCACCGCCACCCGTGCGCTGTCGATCGGGCGCAGCGACCTCGCGGGCAAGACCGGTACCACCAACGACTTCCTCGACGCCTGGTTCGCCGGATATCAGCCGGGCCTGGTCGCGGTAAGCTGGGTCGGCTTCTCGACGCCCCGGACCCTCGGGCCCGGCGAGACCGGCGGCACGGCGGCGCTGCCGATCTGGATCAACTACATGGCGGTAGCGCTCAAGGGCGTGCCCGACCAGCCACTGGTGCCGCCGGAGGGCGTCGCCACGGCGCGCATCGATCCGGCGACCGGCCTGCGCGATCCGGCCGGTGGCGGGATGAACGAATTCTTCTACCACGAGAACCTGCCGCGCGAGAACGACGGCGCGCCCCAGGGCGTGGATGCCCGGCCGCAGGACGACGTGAAGGCGCAGATCTTCTGAAGGGCAGCGCGTGGCACGAGAGACCCATTCCAGGCAGCGCCAGTTGCGCGAGCAGATCGCGCAACTGGCCGCGCGCCTGATCGCCGAGGACGGGATCGACGACTGGGGCCTCGCCAAGAAGAAGGCGGCACGCACGCTGGGGCTGGCCGAAGCGCACTGCCTGCCGACCAACGTTGAGCTGGAAGCTGCGCTGCTCGAGCATCAGCGAATCTTCGACGAGGAAGGTCAACGCGAGGCGCTGCACTGGCTGCGCTCGCAGGCGCTCGACCTGATGGAACTGTTCGCCCGCTTCGAGCCGCACCTGGTCGGCCCTGTGCTGTCGGGGGCGATCGGACGTTATCCGACGATCCACCTGCACCTGTTCGCCGACGACGAAAAGGCGATAGAGTGGTTCCTGCTCAAGGAAGCCATTCCGTACGACCCGTCCCAACGCCGGGTGTTCATTGCCGGAGCTCCAGCTACCGTGCCGTGTTTCGAACTGAATGTCGACGGAACCGACGTGCACCTGCTCCAGTTCGCGGGGGCCGACCGCCACCAGCCGGTCCGCCTGACCGCCGACGGTCGGCCGATGGCCCGTGCGGGCAGGGCCAGCCTGGTCGCCAGGCTGGACGAGACGGCGGCGCCCGAGACCCTGCTGCGGGCCGATCGATGAATCGCCGACGTTTCGGGCAGGGCTGCGTCCATGGTCGCTGAGGGCGCTGGCATGCCCGTGAGCGAGGCCGATGACCTCAGCCGGTTCCTCGTTCGCTCACTGACGCAGATCACGCAGATCCTGTCGTCGATCGCGGACGAGCGCGAGATCGTCACCGCCTACTTCAACCGCGGTCGCCATTTCGTGCTGACGGCGATTCTGGACGTCGATGTGCCGAACCGCGAGGTGGTGATCGACCGCGGGGCCGACGAGGCGATCAACGCGAAGCTGCTGGAGAGCGACCGTATCGTTCTGGTCAGCACGCACGAGAAGGTCAAGGTCCAGTTCAGCGTCAGGCGGGCGCGCGAGGTCGAGCACGAGGGGCGGCCCGCGTTCGCGATCACACTGCCGCCGGAACTGCTCAAGCTGCAGCGTCGGGAGTTCTTCCGCGTGCGTACCAGTCCGGGCGAGCCGGTGCGGGTACGCCTGCCGGTGGGGCCGTCGGAGATCATCGAACTGCAGGCGCTCGACGTGAGCATCGGCGGATTGTCTGTTTTCGTGCGCCTGCCGGCCGAGCAGAGCGCGATCGGTTCCCGCTTCCCGGGGGGAACCCTGCAGGTCGGTACGGGCAGCACGTTCCCGGTCGAACTGGAGCTGCGAAACGTGAACGACGTGCGCCTTCGCAACGGCGTCGACGCGACGCGCGCCGGATTCATGTTCATCGATCTCCCGGAGGCTGCCCAGCAGCAGATCCAGCGCTACCTGCTGCGGGTCGAGCGGGACCGGCGCAGCCGGGAAGCGGACCTCCGGGGCTGAGGCTTCGCCCTCAGTCCTCGCGCAGCCAGCGCGCGGCGTCCAGTGCGAAATAGGTGAGGATCGCGTCCGCCCCGGCGCGCTTGAACGACAGCAGCGCTTCCATCGCAACGGCCCGTTCGGTCAGCCAGCCGTTTGCACTGGCCGCCTTCAGCATCGCGTACTCGCCGCTCACCTGGTAGACCGCAGTCGGCACGCCGAACGTGTCCTTCACCCGGCGGACGATGTCGAGGTAGGGCATGCCCGGCTTCACCATCACCATGTCTGCGCCCTCGGCAAGGTCCATCGCGACCTCGCGCAGTGCCTCGTCGCTGTTGGCAGGGTCCATCTGGTAGGTGTACTTCGAGCCGCCGCCGAGGGTGGCCGCCGAACCGACCGCATCGCGGAACGGGCCGTAGAACGAGGAGGCATACTTGGCCGAATAGGCGAGGATGCGCGTGTGGATGTGCCCGCCTTCGTCGAGCCGGCGCCGGATCGCGCCGATGCGCCCGTCCATCATGTCCGACGGCGCGACGACGTCGACACCCGCCTGCGCGTGCACGCGGGCCTGCTCGACCAGTACTGCTACCGTCTGCTCGTTCAGCACGTAGCCGGCCTCGTCGATCAGGCCGTCCTGTCCGTGGCTGGTGTACGGGTCGAGCGCCACGTCGGTCATCACCCCGAGTTGCGGGAAGCGCGCCTTGAGCGCGGCCACGGCGCGGGGTACCAGGCCGGCCGGGTTGAGCGCCTCGCGTCCGTCGGGCGTCTTCAGCGAGGGCTCGATAACCGGGAACAGGGCGATCATCGGGATGCCGGCCTCGACGCAGCGGCCGGCCACCGCCAGCAGCCCTTCCACGTTGATGCGCTCCACGCCGGGCATCGACGGCACCGGCTGCGCCGGCGCCGTCCCGTCGTGCACGAACACCGGATAGATCAGGTCGTCGGTGCTCAACCGGTTCTCGCGCGCGAGGCGGCGCGAGAATTCGTCGTGGCGCATCCGGCGCAGGCGAGTCGTGGGAAACGCCGGGGCGGCGGGAGCGGGACGATTGAGGATGGACATGCGGCGGACCTCGATGCGGCGACGGAAGCAGCGGGGGATTCTGCACCCGGCCGGGCATCGCGGCAATCGGCAGCGGAGCGGGAACTTTCGCGGTCGTCAACGGTCTGAATCCGTGACGACGTTGTTCGTCTCCCGCACCTCCCTGAGCGGGAGCCTTAACCCCCTTAAGGCATCCTTTCCCCGGCGCGAGCCCCCTCGCGCCGGGGTCTTTTCATGCTTGCGCGGCGCACGCACCAGCGCCCGGATCCGTCAGCCTTCGCGTGCGGCGCGTCGTTCACTGCTGCTGACCGGCGCCTTGACTTCGATCCCGAGCAGGCCGGCGACCGTCGCCGCCAGCGTGTCGATGCCGATCCGCTTCGGACTGGACAGCGCCTGCACGGTCACGGGCAGCGGGGCCAGGGGCGCAAGCGCATCGGTGACCTCGCGCACCGCCTGCGCCTGCTGCTGCCGCGTCAGCTTGTCGGCCTTGGACAGCACCACGTGCAGCGGCAGCCCGCGCGGCGCGATCCACTCGACCAGGCGGACGTCGAGCGGGGTGAGCGGGTGGCGGATGTCCATGATCACCACCAGCCCGGCCAATTCCTGCCGCTCCTGCAGGTAGCGCTCGAGCAGCACGCCCCAGTCGCGCTTGATGTCCTTCGCGACCTTCGCATACCCATACCCCGGCAGGTCGACGATACGGCGTCCCGGAACTACCTCGAACAGGTTGATCAGCTGCGTGCGGCCGGGCTGCTTGCTGACGAAGGCGAGCCGTCCGATGCCGGTCAGCGCATTGATGGTGCTGGATTTTCCGGCATTCGACCGACCCACGAAGGCGACCTCCCGCCCACCGTCGGCGGGCAGTCGCTCGATCTCGGCGGCGCTTTCGCGGAACACCGTCTTGCTGAATACGGACATCGACAGGATCGCTTTCGCCGATCCGACTGGCGCCGGAACGGTCGGTCAAGTTAATATCGAGAGTTACCGTGCCCGGTCGCCATCGAATTCGGCAGACCACGCACACCTACACCCGAAAAGATCGACGAGTGTCCGGCAGGGAGTCACGAATGACAAGAAGTCTTGCGATCGCCGTGCTGATGGCTGGCGCAGCGCTGGCATCCGTTTACCCGGGCAGTGCCGCCCATGCGGCCACTGCCACGGCCGAGGCACCGGCGGCACCGAAAGGTGACCCGGCGCGTGGCCAGACCCTGGCTGGCGGCACCTGTGCCGGCTGCCACGGCGCGGATGGCAACAGCGCCATTCCGGCCAACCCCACGCTCGCCGGCCAGCATGCCGGCTACATCGCCAAGCAGCTCGCGAACTTCAAGTCGGGCGAGCGCAAGAACGCCATCATGCAGGGCATGTCGGCTGCGCTGTCGCCGCAGGACATGCTCGACCTCGGGGCGTTCTATGCAAGGCAGGCGGTCAAGCCACGCCCGGCGGACGACAAGGAACTCGCCCTGGCCGGCCAGAAGCTCTATCGTGCCGGCAACGCTGGCAACGGGCTGCCGTCCTGCGCCGGCTGCCATTCGCCCAATGGGGCCGGCATCCCGGCCCAGTATCCGCGGCTGGCCGGCCAGCACGCCGAGTACACCGTCGCCCAGCTGCGTGCCTTCCGCGCCGGCGAACGCGGCAACGACATGAACAAGGTCATGCGTACCATCGCAAGCCGGCTCTCCGACCGTGAGATGGATGCTCTGGCGCAGTACCTGTCCGGGCTGACCGGCGGACGCTGAGACGGCGCCAGGATTTCATCGACGGGCCTCCTTCGGGAGGCCCGTTGCGTTTCCGGCCCTGGTGCCTGGCCTGCGAGGGGCAGGCGATGCGTACGGCACATCGCCTGCCGGCATTGCCGCTTAGTGTCAGCCGCGGGCGATCGCTGCGAGCGCCTCGCGTGCGGCCGCCGCGGTCTCGGCGACCTCGCGTTCACCGTGCGCGATCGATACGAAGCCGGCCTCGTAGGCCGACGGCGCGAGGTAGACCCCGCGCCCGAGCATCTCGTGGAAGAACGCGTTGAACCGCACCCCGTCGCACTGCATGACTTCGGCGAAGTTGCGCGGCGGTTCGCTGCGGAAGTACAGCCCGAACATGCCACCGACAGACTGCGCGGACAGCGCGATCCCGTTCGCCTTCCCGGCCGCCACGAACGCGCCGCAGACCGCACGTGTGGTCGCAGCCAGCCGGTCATGGAATCCCGGTTGCAGGATCTGCTCGAGCGTCGCCAGGCCGGCAGCCACCGCCACCGGGTTGCCCGACAGGGTCCCGGCCTGGTACACCGGTCCCGTCGGTGCGACGAACGCCATCACGTCGCGTCGTCCGCCGAACGCACCGAGTGGCATGCCGCCGCCGATGACCTTGCCGAAGGTGCTCAGGTCGGGCGTGATGCCGTACAGGCCTTGGGCGCTGCCCGGTGCCACCCGGAAACCGGTCATCACCTCGTCGAAGATCAGCACCGACCCATGCCGGGTGCACGCGTCGCGCAGTGCCTGCAGGAAGCCCGGCTGCGGCAGCACCATGTTCATGTTGCCGGCGATCGGCTCGACGATCACCGCCGCGATCGTGTCACCGATCTCGCGGAAGGTGCGCTGCACCTCTTCGATGTCGTTGTACTGCAGCACCAGCGTGTGCTGGGCCAGTTCCGGCGGCACCCCGGCCGAGCTCGGCTGGCCGAGTGTCAGTGCACCCGAACCGGCCTTCACCAGCAGGCTGTCGCCATGGCCGTGGTAGCAGCCTTCGAACTTCACGATCCGGCTGCGTCCGGTGAAGCCGCGGGCTACCCGGATCGCGCTCATCGTGGCCTCGGTGCCCGAGGACACCAGCCGCACCGACTCGATCGATGGCACGGCGGCGACGAGCGCCTCGGCCAGCTTGAGCTCGCCGGCAGTCGGGGCGCCGAAGGACAGCCCGTTGCGCGCAGCGCGTTCGACGGCCGCCAGCACCACCGGGTCGGCATGGCCGAGGATGGCCGGACCCCACGATCCGATGTAGTCGATGTAGCGGTTGCCGTCGACGTCCCAGGCATGGGCGCCGAGGGCGCGCTCGAAGAACACCGGCGTGCCGCCGACCGACCGGAAGGCGCGCACCGGCGAGTTCACGCCGCCGGGGATCAGTTTCTGGGAACGTTCGAACAGCGCTTCGCTGCTGGGTCGCATGGTTGGGCTCCGTTCAGGGATGGGATCCGTCACGTCCGGTCGTGCCGGGCCGTCGCCGGGTCTCTGGGTCGATCAGTTGGTTGAAGCTGCGTACCGCTTCGGCGATGTCCGGTGCGTCGTAGACGGCGCTGATCACCGCGAGCGAATCGGCGCCAGCCTGCAGCACGCCGGGCGCATTGCCAAGGTCGATGCCGCCGATCGCGACGATCGGCACGCGCAGGCGGGCCCGGGCGTCCGCGAGCAGTGCGTGGGAGGCGCGGACCGCGGCGGGCTTGACGCGGGATGGGAACATCGCGCCGAAGGCCACGTAGTCGGCACCGTCGGCTTCCGCCTGCAGCGCGCGTTCCAGCGAGTCGTAGCAACTCACTCCCACGATCGTGCGGCCCACGTGGGCACGCGCCTGCGCCACGGTGCCGTCGTCGCGGCCCAGGTGGACGCCATCGGCGCCTACCGCTGCGGCCAGCGCCGGATCGTCGTTGACGATCAGCAGTGCGCCGGCGGCGCGGCAGGCCATCGCGATGGCCCGGGCCGTGGCTGCACGAGCGCCCGGCGCCTCGCCGGAGGCCGGCTTGGCGCGGTACTGCAGGAGCCGTACGCCGGCGGCAAGCGAAAGTCGGACGCGGTCGAGCAGGTCGGCCGCCTGCAGGCCGTCCGGTGTCACGGCGTACAGGCCGGGTAGTTGCACGGACATCGTTTCAGGCGGCTCTGTGGGGGAGGGCGGCGTGGCGGCCGGGCTCAGTGTGCTGCCGCCCGGGCCGGCGGCACGCCGCCGTCGGCATCGCCCTGCGGCGCGGCCGTGCCGTCGTCGACGGAGCCTTCCCCGGTGCCGGAGGTACCGTCCGCAGGGTCTTCCTCGTCGGTCTCGCGCGCCCAGAACAGCCGGTCCGGGATGAACTGTCCCATCCCCGGACGGAAGCCGGCCTTCAGTGTCTGCCAGGTGTACTCCTGCGCGTCGCGCGCCGCCTCGTCGACCGGCAGGCCGTTGGCGAGTGTGGCCGCGAGCGCCGACGCGAGCGTGCAGCCCGAACCATGGTAGCTGCCCGGCAGGCGCTGCCATGCGTCGCTGCGGATCTCGCCCTGTTCGCCATAGAGTCGGTTGACCACCTGCACCGTGTTCTCGTGCGTGCCGGTGATCAGCACGTACTCGCAGCCTGCACCGATCAGGCGGCGCGCGCACCGGGCAAGGTCGAGGTCCTCGTCCTCGCGATCGTCGGCCGCGAGTCGGCGGGCCTCGTAGCTGTTCGGGGTGATGATCGTGCACTGCGGGAGCAGCAGTTCGCGGATGGCCGCGATCATCTCCTCGTTGGCGAACGGATCGCCCCGGCCGGAGGCCAGTACCGGGTCGAGGATCAGCGGCACGTTCGGATAGTCAGCGACCACTTCGGCGATGGCTGCGATCGTCTCGATGCTGCCGAGCACGCCGAGCTTGAACGCACTGACCGGCATGTCCTCGAGCACGCAGCGCGCCTGGTCGGCGACCCAGTCGGCGTCGATCGGCAGCACATCCTCGACCCCGCGGGTGTCCTGAACGGTCAGGGCAGTGATCACCGGCAGCGGATGGCAACCCATGCTGGACAGGGTGAGCAGGTCGGCCTGGATGCCGGCCCCACCGCTGGGGTCGTTGGCGGCGAACACGAGCACGATCGGGGGTGTTTCGGGCACTGCATCTGGCATGGGTGAACGGGCCTTCGGTTACACTCGACGTGCAGATCGACATTGTAGTCGCTCGCCAACCTTCGTCCCGATTTCCGTCGTGCGTGTCGTCCGAAGCGACACGCCGTGGCGATGACATCCCGACCCGATCCCGTCCAACCCAATCCTTCGCCGAGGCCGTCCCTCCATGTCCGCAGAATCCGAAGCCGGAACCCCGTTCAAGCAGTGGATGTGCCTCGTCTGCGGCTGGATCTACGACGAGGAAGCCGGCTCGCCCGAGGAGGGCATCGCCGCCGGCACCCGCTGGGCGGACGTGCCGCCAAACTGGACCTGCCCGGAATGCGGCGCGCGCAAGGAAGATTTCGAGATGGTGGAGATCTGAGGTGCGCCTGCTGCACACGATGATCCGCGTCGGCGACCTCGACCGTTCCATCGCGTTCTACACCGACGTGCTCGGCATGAAGTTGCTGCGCCGAAAGGACTACCCGGAAGGGCGGTTCACCAACGTGTTCGTCGGCTACGGCGACGAGCGCGAGCATGCGGTACTCGAACTCACGCACAACTGGGACACTGCGAAGTACGACCTCGGTACCGGCTACGGCCACGTCGCGGTCGCGGTTGATGATGCAGCCCAGGCCTGCGCACGCGTGCGCGAGCGCGGCGGCAAGGTCACGCGCGAGGCCGGGCCGATGAAGCACGGCACCACCGTCATCGCCTTCGTCGAAGATCCCGACGGCTACAAGATCGAGTTCATCCAGCGCGGCTCGATGGGCTGAACGCCCGCCGCGCACGGGTTCAGGGCGCAGTCGGCAGGGCCGGTGCGGCGTTGGCCAGGCGCACGAAGTCTCCGACCGGCAGTTCCTCGGCGCGCGCCTGCGGATCGATGCCCAGTGCTTCCAGCGCGCCGGCATCGAACCAGCCACGGAGCGTGTTGCGCAGCATCTTGCGGCGCTGCCCGAACGCCGCCTGCACCACCCGCGACAGCCGTTGGACGTCGGCAGCACCGAGGGCTCCTGCCGGGCGCGGTACCAGCCGCACCACGCTCGAGTCCACCTTGGGCGCCGGACGGAAGGCCTGCGGGCCCACCTCGAGCACTGGCTCGGCATCGAACCGGTACTGCATCATCACCGACAGCCGGCCGTAGTCACCCGCCCCGGGAGCGGCGACGATACGTTCCACGACCTCCCGCTGGAGCATCACGTGCACGTCGAGCAGGCGCTCCGCGATGTCGAACAGCCTGAACAGGATCGGGCTGGAGATGTTGTACGGCAGGTTGCCGACCACGCGCAGCCGGTCGGGCAGCGTGGTGAAGTCGAAGTCGAGCACGTCCGCCTCGTGCACCTCGATGCGCGCACCCGGCAGCCGCTGGTGCAGGCTGCGTGCGAGGTCGCGGTCGAGTTCGATCACGTGCAGCGGATGGCCCGTTTCCGTCGCCCCGAGGCGCGCGGCCAGTAGCCCGGTCAGTGCGCCCATGCCTGGGCCGATCTCGACCAGAGCATCGCCCGGACGCGGATCGATCGCATGCACGATGGATTCGACCACATGCCGGTCGACCAGGAAGTTCTGGCCGAACCGACGCCGGGCGCGATGCGGTTCCAGGGTCAGGCGCTCCGGTGGCCGGCCAGTTCGATCGCCAGCGCGACGGCCTCGCGCAGGCTGCCGTCGTGGGCGCGGCCGGTGCCGGCCAGGTCGAGCGCCGTGCCATGGTCGACCGAGGTTCGGATGATCGGCAGCCCGAGCGTGACATTGACGCCCGCGCCGAAGCTGGCGTACTTGAGCACCGGCAGCCCCTGGTCGTGGTACATCGCGAGCACCGCGTCGCAGTCCCGCAGCCGATCCGGGTTGAACAGGGTGTCCGCCGGCAGCGGCCCACGTATGTCGAAGCCTTCGGCGCGCAGTGCCTCGAGCACCGGTCCGATCACCTCGATCTCCTCGCGCCCGAGGTGGCCGCCCTCGCCCGCGTGGGGATTGAGCCCGGATACCAGCAGCCGGGGGCAGGCGATGCCGAAGTCGCGCCGCAGCGCGTCGTGCAGGATGCGCAGCGTGCGCGTCAGCGACGGTGCCGTGATCGCCGCCGGCACCGCGGCCAGCGGCAGGTGCGTGGTGGCCAGCGCGACCCGCAGGCCACCACCGACCAGCATCATCACCACCTGCGGCGTGTCGGTCAGTTCCGCCAGCATCTCGGTATGGCCGGTGAACGGCAGGCCAGCGTCATTGATCACGCCCTTGTGGACCGGCGCGGTGACCAGTGCGTCGAAGGTGCCGTCCTGGCAGCCGCGGACCGCGCGGGTGATCGTCTCGAGCACGTGGCCGGCATTGGCTGGATCGAGCCGGCCAGGTCGTACCGGCGCCGCCGCATGCACTGCGGCCACCTCCAGCGTGCCTGGCGGCAACGGCGTGTCCGGCGCACCGGGCTGCCATTCGCGCACGCAGACCGGACGGCCGAGCGCGTGGCCGCGTGCACGGAGTACCTCGGGGTCGCCGACCACCACGATGCGCGCGCCCGGCGCCGGCGCGAAGGCCAGCGCGACGCACAGGTCCGGTCCGATGCCTGCCGGCTCGCCGGGCGTGAGGGCGATGGTGCGCGGCCGTGCGGCAGGCCCCGCGGCGGGAAGGTCCATGTCGCGGTTCAGCGCTCTTCCAGGCGCACGCTGACGAAGGCGCGATCGCGCATCTGCCGTACCCACTCCTGGTAAGCCTCGTCCGCCTTGCGGGCACGCAGCGCCTGCCGTGCTACCAGCCGCTGGCGCTCGGCGGACAGGTCTTCGCTGCGCCGTTCGGTCACCTGGATCAGGTGCACCCCGAAGTCGCTGCGTACCGGATCGCTGAGTTCGTTGAGCTTGAGCTGGTCCATCGCCCGCTCGAACGCCGGCACGGTGTCGCCGGGGGAGATCCAGCCCAGTTCGCCGCCGCGCGCCGCGCTGCCGTCATCGGAGTGCAGGCGGGCCAACTCGCCGAACGGCGTGCCGTTCTCGATGCGCTCCTTCAGGATGCGCAGCCGCTGGGTGGCCTCGGCCTCCGACACCAGCTCGTTCACGCGCACCAGGATGTGGCGCGCGCGGGTCTGCTGGACTACCGCACTGCTGCCGCCGACCTTGCGGCCGACCACGCGAATGATGTGGAAGCCGGCCGGGCTGCGCAGGACGACGCTGGTCTCGCCGACCCGGAGCGTGCGCGCCGCATCGGCGAACAGCGAGGGCCAGCGGTCGGCCGGGCGTGCGCCCATCGACCCGCCCTTCAGCGCATCGGGCGCATCGGAGAACGCGGCTGCGACCTGGCCGAAGTCGGTGCCAGCCTTGATCTGGGCGAGCGCCTGCTCGGCGCGCCCGCGACGTTCCGCGAGCTGTTCCGGCGAAGCCCCTTCCGGCACGCGCACCAGGATGTGGGCCAGGCCAAGTTCGTCGTTGCCGCCCTGCGCGGTACTGCTCTTCAGGAAGTTGTCGATCTCGGACTCGTTGACGACCACCCTCGAGTCGACCTCGCGCTCGCGCAGGCGGCTGATCACCACCTCGTCGCGAAGGTCGTCGCGGAAACGCGAGAACGCGAGGCCATCGCGCTCGATCGCCTCGCGGAATTGTGGCAGCGTCATCTTGTTGTCGGCCGCGATGCGCGTCAGGATCTTCTCGAGCTGGGCATCGTCGATCCGGATGCCGGTGTCGCGCGCAAGCTGCAGTTGCACGCGGTCGGAGATCATCCGTTCCAGCACCTGGCGTTCCAGCACGTCGGTCGGCGGCAGAGGCGTGCCCTGGCGCGACAGCTGGGCGACCGCGAGCCGGGTGCGCAGGGCGAGGTCGAACTGGGTGATCACCTCATCGTTCACGACCGCGACGATCCGGTCGACCGTCACCACGCGGGGCGCGGCAGGCGCCTGGGCGGGGGCGGTCCCGGGCACGGCCAGCAGCACGGGGATCAGCAGCAGGGCGGCGGAGAAGGTCGGCAGTCGGCGGGACATGGCGATGGCGGTTGCGGAGGAGCGCCGGTCAGCGCATGGGGTGGGGGATGGTCGTCACCGACTGCGACCGGTTCAGTTCGGTGTCCACGTATCCGGGGATGCTGCGCCTGAGCAGCTCGAGCGGGTTGGAGCCGACTCTTGACAGGCCGCCGAGTTCGATCTGGAAGAACAAGGCGGTGGTCGCCTGCTGGGTACCGACCGCAATGCGGTTCGCGACGAACCGGAAGCTCCAGCAGTCATCATCATACTGCAAGCCCGCCAGCGCTTCCAGAATGGTCCGGTCGCGGAACGAGTAGTTGAAGCGTGAGAGCGTCGACCAGCCCATGCCCAGGCGCCACTGCGTGGAGAGGTCGATCTGTTCCAGCTGGGTGCGCGAGTAGCGGTAGGAGGCGTTGAACACCATCCCCGGTTCCGGCAGGTAGCGCACCCCCAGCACCTGACGCTCGACGGTGGACAGCGTGGAGCTGTACTGAAGGCCGGCGTCGAGCGTCCAGCCGCGCCAGAGCTGCCCGGTCAGTGTGCCGATCAGGTCCGACTTGGAGCGACCGCGATCGGGCGAGCCGGGCAGCGTCACCTGCAGCGCGTCGAGGTAGAAGCGCTGCGCGATGCCGGCGCGGATACGCTCGGTTCCCGTGTCGGGGTCGATCAGCCGGGACACCAGCCCGGCCGTGACCTGATTGGCATCGGCGATCCGGTCGTTGCCGGAGTAGAGATTTTCCTGGAACAGGGTGACAAAGTTCGGATCGGGCAGCGCGCTGTCGAACACCGGCAGGCGGCTCTGGTCGCGGAACGGAATGTACGAGTAGAACAGCCGCGGTTCGAGCGTCTGGAGCATGCCCCGGCCGAACAGGGCGGTGTCGCGTTCGAGCACCACGCCGCTGTCGATGCTCAGGATCGGCAGCGTGCGTGTCGCGTCGCCGATCGTGGTGGTCTGCGCATCCATGGTGTAGCGGGTGTGGTGCAGCGCGACCTTGGGCCTGACGAACCCGAAGGTGGTCTGCAACGGCAGGGTGACGCTCGGGTTCACCAGCACGCGCTGGCCGTTGGGCAGCGTCGGGTGGCTGAAGTTGACGTACTCGCTGACCAGCCCGAGGTCGGTGCCGAATACGTCGAGCCGGTTGCCCGTGTAGTAGACCTGCGGCAGGCGGGCATAGGGCGGGGTGATCGGTGCCAGCGGATCCTGCAGGGTCTGGAATCGCTGCGAACGGAAGAAGAGGGTGCCGAACGCATCGCCGCGGGTGAGCATCGCATCGCGCGGCAGGTTGGTCAGTGACGTCAGCGCGATGCGCGTCGACATGTCCCGGAAATACAGGTCGTCGGAGACCTTCTGCATGTTGAGCATGCCGGACCACCTGCCGCCCAGCGGGTCCGTGCCCACCTGATGCCGGTGCTGTAGCGACATCAGGTAGCGGCTCTGCCCGGTGCTCTGGTCCGACGGCAGGAACTCGGCCCGGGCCTCCCCGACATACGCGGGGTCGAGGTAGCGGAACTCGTTGCCGATCTGCAGGCCCCGCTTGGCCATCGCGCGCGTGGTGGCCGTGTAGTCCATGTTCGGCGCGATCGCCCAGAAATAGGGCAAGGCCAGTTCGGGGCCGTTGCGTCCCGACAGCGTGAAGGTGGGCGAGAGGAAGCCCGACTTGCGTTCGCTGGAGAGCGGGAACGACATCAGCGGTGCGTAGAACAGCGGCACGCCCTGGAACACGAGCAACCCGTTGCGCGCAGTGCCGACGTTGCGTGTCTGGTCGATCAGCAGCTCGTCGGCGCGGATGTACCAGTCCTCGTCGTCGGGGCCGCAGGTGGTGAAGCGACCACGCTGGACGCGGAACCTGTCCTCGCCCTCGAAGAACATCCGCTCGGCGTTGCCGCGTCCACCGACTTCGGTCAGGCGGTAGGTCGGGTTGTCCATGAAACCGGTCTGGCGGTCGATGTTCAGGAACAGGAACGGCCCGAGCACTTCGTTGCGCCGCTGTACCAGCACCACGTTACCCTGGGCGGTCACGTCGCCCACGGCCGCGTCGTGGCGGATGAAATCTGCGAAAACCGCCTGCCCGCGCCTGCGCAGGATGGCATCACCTTCTGCCTCGATCTCGTCCCGGCCCCGGCCGCGGATCACGTCGGCATCGACGAACAGCGGGACCGGATCCTTGTTCTCGATCGGGATGCGGATCAGGTCGGTCTCGATGCGCAGGCCGACTCCAGGCGACTGACCCGACGACTGGGCGAAGCCCGAGGCGGAACCGGCGGCGAGGAGTGCTGCACAGACGAGCCGCGGCGGAAACCGGCGCATGCGCAGTCAGTGGTTGAGAGGAGGCAAGCTACCTTCGCATAAATCGGGGGTGCAGGCAATCTTGCTCCCGGCTCGGAACGCACGCGCAGGCACGGTTTCGCGGCCACGGCCACGGGCGGCCCGGGCTGCGCGATAATCCGCCCGTGCCAGATCCCGTTTCCCCCTCTACGCCAGCATCGCCCGGATCCCCGACGGATGCGCGGCGGCTGGCCGCCGCCCGTTGGGCCGGCGAAGCGCTCGGTCGCGGCCCGGTGGTCCTCGAGACCGCATCGGCCGATGCCAGCTTCCGTCGCTACTTCCGGTTCGATGATCCTGCGGGCGGGCGCAGCCTGATCGTCATGGACGCGCCGCCGGCACATGAGGACTGCAGGCCCTTCGTGCACGTGGCCAGCCTGCTGGTCGACGCTGGCGTACATGCGCCGCGAGTGCTGGCCCAGGACCTCGACGAGGGATTCCTGCTGCTGACCGACCTGGGTCGCACGACCTACCTTGACGAGCTCGCGCGACGCGACCCGGCCCGGGTCGATGCCCTCTATGCTGATGCGCTCGCGGCACTGGTGGCGATGCAGCGCATCCCGGTTGGCGGCCGCCTTCCTGCCTACGACCGGGCGATGCTCGGCCGGGAACTCGACCTGTTCCCCGAGTGGTACCTCGGGCGTCACCTCGGGCAGCCGCCCGATGCGGCCGCGGCCGCCACCCTGGCGGCGATCAGTGGTCGGCTGCTCGACCGCGCGCTCGCCCAGCCGCGGGTATTCGTGCATCGGGACTACCATTCGCGCAACCTGATGTGCTGCCAGCCCAATCCGGGCGTGCTCGACTTCCAGGACGCGGTCGAGGGGCCGATCACCTATGACCTGGCCTCGCTGTTCAAGGATGCGTACATCGACTGGGATGAGGCGCAGCTGATCGACTGGCTCGCCCGCTACTGGGACCTGGCCCGGCGCAGCGGCCTGCCGGTGGACCCGGACTTCGGCGAGTTTCACCGCGACTTCGAATGGATGGGTGTGCAGCGCCACCTGAAGGTGCTCGGTATCTTCGCCCGGCTGGCCTGGCGTGACGGCAAGCACGGCTATCTGGAGTCGATGCCGCGGGTACGCCGCTACCTGCGCGCCACGTGCGCGCGCTACCGCGACCTCGCTCCGCTGTCGCGCTGGCTGGACGAGCCCCCGTCGGCCTCCCGATGATCGCGATGATCCTCGCTGCGGGCCGCGGCGAGCGGATGCGGCCACTCACCGATCGCGTGCCGAAGCCGCTGCTGGAAGCGGGTGGGCGGCCCCTGATCGTGCACCTGGCTTCAGCACTGGCCGCGGCCGGCTGCCGAGAGCTGGTGGTAAACACCGCGCACCTCGGCGAGCAGTTCGAGGCCGCGCTGGGCGACGGCGGCAGCCTGGGCGTGCGCATCCGCTGGTCGCACGAGGGCACGGCGCTGGAGACCGCCGGCGGCATCGCTTTCGCCCGGCCGCTGCTTGGCTGCGAGCCCTTCCTGGTGGCTAACGGCGACGTCTGGTGCGACCTTGCGTTCGGTCCGTTCATCGAGCGTGCACGGGCTGCGCTGGCCGATCCGGCGATCGATGCGCACCTGCTGCTGGTCGACAACCCGCCACACCACCCGGCCGGCGACTTCACGCTCCTCGACGGGCGGATCGTCGATGACGCGGTGGCGGGCGGGGTCCGCCACACGTTCGCCGGCATCGGCGTCTACCGGCCGGGGCTGTTCGACGGTGTGCCGGCCGGCGCACGCGCGCCGCTGGCGCCGCTGCTGCACGCGGCGCGTGCGCGCGGCGCACTCTCGGGCGAGCGCCATGCGGGTACCTGGATGGACATCGGCACGCCGCAGCGACTGGCCGACCTCGACCGATGGCTGTGCGTCGGCCGTCCGCCGGCACCCTCCCTATAATGGGCTCCCACGTTTCCGAGCCTGCCCATGCCGCCGTTCGACCCGATCCCCCTGCCGGAACTCGCCCGCACCGCACGCGCGCGACGCGAGCGGCTGGCCGCGCGCATCGGCGATGGCGTCGCCGTGCTGGCGACCGCACCCGAGCGCACACGTAATCGTGACACGCACTATCCGTACCGGTTCGACAGCTACTTCTACTATCTGACCGCCTTCCCCGAGCCGGAGGCGGTGGTGGTGGTGGTCGGTGGTGCTTCGCCGCGCCACGTCCTGTTCTGCCGCGCACGCGACCCGGAACGCGAGCTGTGGGACGGCTACCGGCACGGTCCCGAGGCCGCCCGCGAGCGGTTCGGTTTCGACGAGGCATGGCCCATGTCGGAACTCGATGCGCGGATGCCGGGCCTGATCGCCGACCGGCCGGCGCTGTACTGCGCGATCGGAGAGGATCCCGGCTGGAGCGCCCGCGTGTCCGGCTGGCTGAACGAGGTACGCGCGATGGCCCGCACCGGCGTGGCCGCGCCTGCCACCCTGGGCGAGGTCCGCGTGCTGGTCGACGCGATGCGCGTGGTGAAGGATGAGCAGGAACTGTCGATCATGCGCCGCGCCGCGGCCATCTCGTGCGACGCCCACCGGCGGGCGATGCGCGCGACCCGACCGGGCCGCCACGAGTTCGAGGTCGAGGCCGAACTGCTGCATGCATTCCGCGCAGCCGGCGCGCAGGCGCCCGCCTACACGTCGATCGTCGCCGGGGGCGCCAACGCCTGCGTGCTGCACTATGTCGACAACGCCTCGAAGCTGGCCGCGGGGGAGCTGCTGCTGGTCGATGCTGGCTGTGAACTCGACGGCTATGCCTCGGACATCACGCGAACCTTCCCGGTCGACGGTCGGTTCAGCGGACCCCAGCGTGCGCTGTACGAGTGCGTGCTCGAGGCGCAACTGCGGGCGATCGACGCGGTCCGGCCGGGCGCGAGCTGGCAGGCGCCGCATGATGCGGCCGTGGCCGCGCTGTGCGCCGGCTTCGTCGAACTGGGCCTGTGCGAAGGGCCGGTGGAGCGGGTGCTCGAGTCGGGCGACTACCGCCGCTTCTACATGCACCGGACTGGCCACTGGCTCGGCCTCGACGTGCACGACGCCGGCGACTACAAGCGCGACGGGCAGTGGGTGGCCCTCGAGCCCGGCAACGTGACCACGGTCGAGCCGGGCTGCTATGTGCGTCCCGGCGACGGAGTGCCCGAAGCGTTCTGGAACATCGGCATCCGGATCGAGGACGACGTCGTGGTGACCGCCACCGGCAACGAGGTGATCACCGCCGATGCACCCAAGCGCATCGACGACATCGAGGCCTGGATGCGCGAGCGGTCGTGACCGTCGGCCTTTCCGTGGCGGCCGTGCCGGTCGACCCGTCGACGCAGGAGCACCCGCCGGCAGGGACAGCGCTGCCGGTGGCGATCGTCGGTGCCGGTCCGGTGGGCGCGGTCGCCGCGCTGGCGCTCGCGGCGCGCGGCGTACGGGCCGTGCTCTTCGATGCCCGCGCACCGGCGGCCGGCAAGCCCGACCGGCGCGCGATCGCGCTGTCCTGGGGCACGCACCTGTCGCTGCAGCGTCTGGGCGTCTGGCCCCTCATCGCCCATGCCGACCCGATCACCCGGGTCAGCGTCAGCGAGCGTGGCGCGTTCGGCAGCATCGAGTTCACGCTGGAAGACCTGGGCACGCCCGCGCTGGGCTTCGTGGTCGACTATGGCGACCTCGCGCTGGCCTGCAGCCGTGCCCTCGAGGCGGCCTCGATCCCGACCGCCTGGCGCACGGCCGTGGCCAGCGTCGAACCCGGGCCGGAGGCGATCGAACTGCTGCTGGCGCGGGACGAAGGCGCCGACGTCCGGCGCGCGGCCCGATGCGTGGTGCTGGCCGACGGCGCCGAGGGTATCGATGGTGGTGGCCTGCCCGCCCGAACCGGGCGCGACTACCGGCAGGTCGCGCTGGTCGGTGAGGTCGGCTGCGCGCGGTTCATGCCGGGGCGCGCGTTCGAGCGTTTCACCGGCAGCGGGCCGCTGGCCCTGTTGCCGCGTTCGGGGCACTACGCCTGCGTCTGGGTGCTGGAGCCCGGGGTCGCGCGCGATCTGCTCGACCAGGGGGGCGACGCGCTCGCACGTGCGCTCGAGCGCGCCGCGGGCACCGGGTTCGGACCGATGCACTGGCTCGCGCCACCGACGCTGGTGCCGCTCGCACTTCGCCGCGCCGGGCGCGCCGGTGATCCGCGCGTGGTGGCGATCGGCAACGCCGCGCAGGTGCTGCACCCGGTGGCCGGGCAGGGGTTCAACCTCGGCGTGCGCGACGCGCTGGCGCTGGCCGCCGCCTGGCCGTCGGACCCTGGACCGGCGCCCACCGACCTCGGCGCCGCCCTCGATGCGTTCGCCCGCACGCGTCGGGTCGATCGTGGCCTGACCGTGGCTGCGACCGACACCATCGCGCGCGTGACGTCGTTCGACCATCCGCTCGCGGCCGCGCTGCGCGGCATGGGCCTGGTGGCGATCGACCTGCTGCCTGCGCTGCGTCGCCGGGCGCTCGAGACGCTGGTATTCGGCGCCGGCTGACGCGCTCGCGCCTACCACAGGCAGGTGCGCCCGTGGCAGGCGCCGTGGCGCACCGGGGCCGGCTTTGCACTGCCTCCGGCAGTCATTACAATCTCCCTCCCCCGGGGGTCGGTCGACGGCATGATGGCCGGCAAACCGATGCCCGCCGTGCAGTGCCGGGTGACGCCGGCGGCTACCGCTCCAGACCGCACTCCACCAGCCAGCGACGCAATGCGCATCGGTCCCTACGAGATATCGCCTCCACTCGTCGTCGCGCCGATGGCCGGAGTCACCGATCGGCCGTTCCGCAGCGCTTGCCGCCGACTCGGCGCGGGGCTGGCGGTGTCCGAGATGGTGTCCGCTGACCCGCGGCTGCGCGACACCGCGAAGTCGCGCCGGCGCAGCGACCACACCGGGGAGGCGGGTCCGATCGTCGCGCAGATCGCCGGGGCCGACCCGCAGTGGCTGGCCGACGCCGCCCGCCATAACGTGGCGCTGGGCGCGCAACTCATCGACATCAACATGGGTTGCCCCGCGAAGAAGGTGTGCAACGTCGCAGCCGGCTCGGCGCTGCTGCGCGACGAGCCGCTGGTCGGGCGCATCCTCGAGGCGGTGGTGGCGGCTGTCGACGTGCCGGTGACGCTGAAGATCCGCACTGGGTGGGACCGTGCCTCTCGCAACGCGGTGCAGGTCGCACGCATTGCCGAGCAGGCCGGCATCCAGGCGCTGACCGTGCACGGACGTACCCGCGCGGACGGGTTTTCCGGCGAGGCGGAATACGAGACCATCGCCCGGGTGAAGGGCGCGGTGCGCATCCCGGTGATCGCCAACGGCGACATCATCGACCCGGAGGGCGCCCGCGCGGTACTTCAGGCCACCGGCGCTGATGCGCTGATGATCGGTCGCGGCGCTTTCGGCCGGCCGTGGCTGTTCCGCGAGATCGCGCACTTCCTCGCCACCGGAGGACGCCTGCCGGCGCCCGATGCACGCGAGTGGAGTGCCATCGTGCTCGCACACCTCGACGACATCCATGCCTTCCACGGCGAGTACGATGGCGTGCGTCTTGCGCGCAAGCATATCGGCTGGTATGTGCACGGCATGCCGGGCGGCGAGGTCCTGCGCGAGCAGGTCAACCAGGCCACCGGCATCGACGCCCAGCGTGCGGCCGTGCAGGCGTGGTGTGCGCTGCTGCAGGCGCGCGAACCAGGCGACGTACGCGCCGCCGCCCCGGCAAGCCGGCCGGTCTATAACAACCACAGCATGTCCGCCGGGGGCGACCGCACCCGGCCGGAGGAGATCCACCGATGAAGGAAGAAAGCGAACTCAGCCTTACCGTCAGGCGCGCGATCGACGGCTACTTCCGCGACCTCGACGGACAGAAGCCGCATGCGATCTACGACATGGTGATCCACTGCGTCGAGCGGCCGATGATCGAGTCGGTGCTCGAGATGGCCGAAGGCAACCAGAGCCGGGCAGCCGAGATCCTCGGCCTGAACCGCAACACGCTGCGCAAGAAGATGCGCGAGCATGGCCTCAACGGATCGCGTCAATAACGTGGCCGCCTCCACACCCGCGCGCCGCGCGCTGCTCAGCGTCTCCGACAAGGCCGGACTGGAGGCGTTCGCCGTCCGCCTGGCTGCGCTGGGCTTCGAACTGGTATCCACTGGCGGCACCGCCGCAGCGCTGCGCGCGGCCGGGCTCGCGGTGGTCGAGGTGGCTGAACTGACCGGCTTCCCGGAGATGCTCGACGGACGGGTCAAGACCCTGCACCCGATGGTCCACGGGGCGATCCTCGCGCGGCTCGACCTGCCCGCGCATCGTGCCGCCATCGACGCTGCGGGCATCACCCCGATCTCCCTGGTGGTGGTGAACCTGTACCCCTTCCGGGAGGTGTCGACGCGGCCGGGCGTGACGCTCGACGAGGCGGTCGAGAACATCGACATCGGCGGCCCGGCGATGGTGCGCGCGGCGGCCAAGAACTACCCGCACGTGGGCATCGTCACCGACCCGGCCGACTATCCCTGCGTGGTCGAGGAACTGGAGGCCTCTGGCAGGCTGTCCGACGCGACGCGGTTCGAGCTCGCGCGCAAGGCGTTCTCCCATACCGCTGCCTATGATGGCGCGATCGGCAACTACCTCGGCCGCGTCGCAGCCGGGGGCGCCGATGCCTGGCCGGCGCAGCTCAACTTCTCGTTCAGCCGGGTGTCCGAACTTCGCTACGGTGAGAACCCGCACCAGGGCGCGGCGTTCTATCGAGACCTCGGTGTCGCGGTCGATGGCACGATCGCGGCGGCGGTACAGCGGCAGGGCAAGGAGCTGTCGTACAACAACATCGCCGATGCCGACGCGGCCTGGGAATGCGTGCGCGGCTTCGATGCCGGTGCGTCGGCCTGCGTGATCGTCAAGCATGCCAATCCGTGCGGCGTCTCGCTCGGTACCGATCCCGCCGATGCCTACCGCCGCGCATTCGCCACCGACCCCACGTCCGCCTTCGGCGGCATCATCGCGTTCAACCAGCCGATCGACGAGGCTGCGGCGCGCGCGATCTGCGGCCAGTTCGCCGAAGTGGTGATCGCCCCCGAGGTACTGCCAGCTGCGCTCTCGGTGCTGGCCGCCAAGCCGTCGCTGCGCGTGCTGGAGACCGGCCGTGGCACCGTGCGCAACACGATCCACCTGCAGCGGGTCGGCGGCGGCGTGCTGGTCCAGGGCAGCGACCTGCCTGTGCTCGACCCGGCGCAGCTGCGGGTGGTGACCCGGCGCGCGCCGACAGCCGCCGAACGGGACGATCTGCTGTTCGCCTGGCAGGTGGCAAAGTACGTGAAGTCGAACGCGATCGTGTTCGCGCGCGGTGCGCAGACGCTGGGCGTGGGCGCAGGCCAGATGAGCCGGATCGACAGTGTGCGCATCGCTCGCCACAAGGCCGGTGAGGCCGGTCTCGACCTGGCCGGTGCATGCGTGGCCTCCGATGCGTTCTTCCCGTTCCGCGACGGGCTGGACGCACTGGTCGAAGCGGGAGCGCGGGCGGTGATCCAGCCCGGCGGAAGCGTGCGCGACGCCGAGGTGATCGCCGCCGCCGACGAGCACGGCGTGGCGATGCTGTTCACCGGCATGCGGCATTTCCGTCATTGAGCGCGCCGCACGGCCGCCGCGGTACGCCGGAACCCGGCCGCGGCCCGTGTCCGCGGGTGGCGAATCGGTTACGATCCGGCGCGTGATGATCGAGCCTTGCCAAACCTGCCGCCCGCGCCTGCCCGGCCCGGCCCGTCTCCTCGCCCGGAGGCACCGTTGAAGGTCCTGGTGATCGGCGGCGGTGGCCGCGAACATGCGCTGGCCTGGAAGCTGGCTGCCTCACCCCGGCTGCAGCGGGTGTTCGTGGCCCCCGGCAACGCCGGCACGGCGCACGAAGAGGGCGTGGTCAACGTGCCGCTCACTTCGGTCGACGAGTGGGTGGACTTCGCGCGGCGCGAGGGCGTGGGCCTCACCGTGGTCGGACCCGAGGCGCCGCTGGCCGAAGGCGTGGTCGATGCGTTCCGTGCCGCCGGCCTGCGCATCTTCGGGCCGACCGCCGCGGCGGCCCGGCTGGAAAGCTCGAAGGAGTTCGCGAAGGCGTTCATGCAGCGCCACCGGATCCCCACCGCACCGTATGCCGCCTTCGAGGACGCGGCTGCGGCGCATGCGTATGTCGATTCGGTCGGCGCTCCGATCGTCGTCAAGGCCGATGGCCTCGCCGCCGGCAAGGGTGTGGTCGTGGCGACGGACCTGGCGCAGGCACACGCGGCGATCGACCGCTTCCTGGTCGGGCGCTCGCTCGGCCAGGCTGGCGCCCGGGTCGTGGTCGAGGGCTTCCTCGCCGGCGAGGAAGCGAGCTTCATCGTGATGGTCGATGGGGAGCGCGCCGTCGCGCTGGCCACCAGCCAGGACCACAAGCGGCTGGGTGACGGCGATGTCGGGCCGAACACTGGCGGCATGGGTGCGTACTCGCCGGCACCGGTGGTCACCCCGCAGCTGCACGCACGGGTGATGCGCGAGGTGATCAACCCGGCCATCGCCGGCCTGGCCGCCGAGGGCACGCCGTTCACCGGGTTCCTCTACGCTGGCCTGATGATCGGCGCCGATGGTTCGCCGCAGGTGCTCGAATTCAACTGCCGGCTGGGCGATCCCGAGACCCAGCCCATCCTGATGCGGCTGAAGACCGACCTCGTCGACCTGATCGAGCTCGCGCTTGCGGGCCGGCTCGACGAGGCCGAGCCCGAATGGGACCGGCGGGTTGCGATCGGCGTCGTGATGGCGGCTGCGGGCTATCCGGACGCGCCGCGCGCCGGCGACGTCATCACCGGCCTGCCGGCGCCGGAGGCCGACTGCCGTGTATTCCACGCCGGCACCGCGCTGTCGGGCGACGCGGTGGTGGTCTCGGGTGGCCGGGTGCTGTGCGTGACCGCGCTCGGGGACAACATCCGCATTGCGCAGGGCCGTGCGTATGCCGCCGTCGACCGCATCCGTTTCGACGGCGCCCAGTTCAGGCGGGACATCGGGCACCGTGCCGCGGGCCGTGCCGGCAGTCTCGCGCAGGGGTAATCATGTCGACAGTCGATGCAGTGCAGGTCAAGTCCTTCCTTACCGGCCTGCAGGCCGGGATCGTCGCTGAACTGGAGCGGGCCGATGGCCATGTGTTCCGGCGCGACGGCTGGGACCGGCCGGGCGGCGGTGGCGGCCTGTCCTGCGTGCTGGAGGACGGTGCGCTGTTCGAGCGCGGCGGGGTGAACTTCTCGCACGTGACTGGCGACCGGCTGCCGCCATCGGCCAGCGCGGGGCGGCCGGAGCTCGCCGGACGCGGCTTCGAGGCGATGGGTGTGTCGCTGGTACTGCATCCGCGCAACCCGTACGTGCCCACGGTACACATGAACGTGCGCTTCTTCATCGCCAACCCCCCGGCGGGCGACGCCGCGGCGCAGCCGGTCTGGTGGTTCGGCGGGGGCATGGACCTGACCCCCTACTACGGCTTCGAGGACGATGCCGTTCATTTCCACCGCACGTGCAGCGATGCGCTGGCCCCGTTCGGCGCCAGCCGCTACGCCGAGTACAAGGCCTGGTGCGACCGCTACTTCTTCCTCAAGCATCGCAGCGAGCCGCGCGGCATCGGCGGTGTGTTCTTCGATGACCTCTGCGCACCGGACTTCGAAGGTGCGTTCGCGCTGATCCGTGCGGTCGGCAGCCGGTTTACCGCCGCGTACCTGCCGATCGTCGAGCGCCGGCGCGGACTGGCCTACGGCGAGCGCGAGCGCAGCTGGCAGGCGTTCCGGCGCGGCCGATACGTCGAGTTCAACCTGGTGTTCGACCGCGGCACGCTGTTCGGCCTGCAGTCGGGCGGCCGGACCGAATCGATCCTGATGTCGATGCCGCCAAAGGTCGAATGGCGGTACGACTACCATCCCGAAGCCGGTACCGAGGAGGCGCGGCTGAACGCTGAGTTCCTCACCGGTCGAGACTGGCTCGCGACGGCCTGATCCGCGGGCGTACCGCACGGCCGCCTGCGGCGGCAGGGCTCAGGACCGGGGCCTGCCCAGGCCGAGTCGTTCCCCCAGCACCCGCATGTACTCCAGCCATCGGCTGGGCAGTGCCAGCCGTGGCCCCGATGAGCGTTCCGGCACCTGCCGCAGTACCAGCTGCGGCGCCTGCTCGAACTGCTGGACACGCTCCAGCGCCGAGACCAGGTGGGTACGCAGCGACCTGAGCACCACCGGCTTGTTGATGAAGCGGAAGATCTGCGCCTCGTTGATCAGGCCGATGATCAGCTCGGAATCCGACGCCTCGGTGACCGCCAGCGTCAGCATCTGCGGGTGGTCCTGCTTGAGGGTCTTGATCAGGTTGGCGTTGTCCGGCGGATCGCCTGCGTCGATGTCATACAGGACGACCGAGACGTCGCCGGCCGCGAGCTCGGCCATGGCCGCTTCCGGGCCGGCCGCCTGGCGCACCGGTGCCACGTCGGCCATCAGTTCACGGGTCGAGCGGTAGAGCTCGCCGCTGGCGTCGACCACGAGGATCGCCCGGTCCGGCCTGAGCTGGACCGATGGCGGCGGCCCGAGTTCGGCCAGCTCGATCGAGACTTCCACCGCCTCGCGCACGATCGAACGCAGTTCGTTGTTGTCCCAGGGCTTGGAGACGAAGCGGTAGATCTCGCCGTCGTTGATCGAACCGACGATCGCGGCCAGGTCCGCATAGCCGGTGAGGAGGATGCGCATCGATCCCGGAGCGATCTCCTTCGCCTGGCGCAGCAGCTCGACGCCGGTCATGCCGGGCATCCGCTGGTCGCTGACGATTGCGTGCATCCGGTGGCGCGCGATGAAAGCGAGCGCATGCTCACAGTCGCTGGTCGCGAACACGTGGTAGTCGTTGCGGAACACCGACCTGAGCGCGCTCAGGATGCGCTCCTCGTCGTCCACCACCAGCAGCCGGGGCTTGTGCGCGGACGATACCGGCCGAGCCATGCCCCGAGCGCTGACGCCCGGGAAGGTGGCGCCGGGCGGCACCGTATGCTGGCGACGCGCGGCCGCCAGGCGTCGCCCGGCACCGGACAGGCCGCCTGAAGACAGGTTCGCGATCGAGGGCGCCGCATCGGCGGCAGAGGTATCGCCGGTCAGCGCCAGGCTGTCGACGATGCCCTGGGCGAACAGCACGCCGAATTCCACGGCGCTGCCGAAGCGCTCGTCGACCGGCTTGGCCAACGCGGTCAGCACGACCTCGTCGAGCGAGGCCGCGACGTTCGCGTTCAGCCGCGAGGGCGGGATCGGCAGCGTTTCGAGGTCCAGCACCTGGCGCATGATCTGCGGGGTGCCGCCACTGTAGGGCCGTATGCTGGTCAGGAGTTCGTAGGCGATCACGCCGGCCGCGTACAGGTCAGCGGCCGGCCCGGCATGCTGGCCGAGGAACTGCTCGGGCGCCATGTAGTAAGGCGTACCGAACATCTGCCCGTTCTGGGTCAGGTTGGAGGATTCGATGCGCGCGATGCCGAAGTCGCTGATCTTCAGCCGACCCTCGGCGTTGAGCAGGATGTTGGCCGGCTTGATATCCCGGTGCACCACGCCCTGGGCATGCGAGTGGGCGAGTGCGTCGAGCAGTTCCGCCATCATCCGCGCGATCTCGCGCAGGGTGAAGCGCCGCCGTGCCACGAGTTCCTGGTGCAGCGAGCGTCCCACGACGAGTTCCATCGCGATGAAGGCGATGTCGCCGTCCTCGCCGTACTCGAACACCTGCACGATGTTCGGGTGCACCAGCCGACCGGCGGCCTGCGCCTCGCGTCTGAAGCGGTCGAGCGTGCCCGCCTGTTCGTCGATCGGCAGCGCGCTGCGACGGATCGCCTTGATCGCGACCGCCCGCTCGATCGCGGTGTCGAAGCCACGGTAGACCATACCCATCCCGCCGCGCCCGATCGTCGCGTCGATCCGGTACTTTCCGATCCGGTCGGGGGGCGTCATGCAGCGGCCTTGCGGACGGCAGGCGGCGCACCCGCGCCCGAAGCACCCGTCTCCTGCGGCGCGCCGTCGCGCGGCAGGCGCACGCGGAACGTGGTGCCGAGCCCGACGCGGGAATCGACTTCGATCCGCCCGCCATGCTGGGCGATGATCTTGTAGCAGATGGACAGGCCAAGGCCGGTGCCCTGGCCGACCGCCTTGGTGGTGAAGAACGGGTCGAAGATCTTCGGCAGTACCTCCGGCGGGATGCCGGCGCCGGTGTCGATCACCTCCAGCACGAGTTCGCGCGCATCGCCCCGCGTAGTCAGGGTGATCGTGCCGCCGGCAGGCCCGATCGCCTGCGCCGCGTTGGTGACCAGGTTGAGGAGCACCTGGTTCACCTGCGAGGGCGATCCGACGAGGTATCCGTCGGTGGTGAACTGCCGCTCGATGCGCACCGCCTTCAGCAGGTGGCGTGCGAGCTGCAGCGTGCTCTCGATGCCCTGGTGCAGGTCGAAGCGCTGCACGCGGCCGCGGTCGAGGCGGCTGAAATCACGCAGGTGGCCGACGATCTGGGCGATCTGTTCGACCCCGTACAGACCGTCCTTCACCAGTGCGCCGAGTTCCCCGACCGACTGGCTGCCCCCGAGCGCGCGGGCGGCGTCGGACAGGGCGCCCAGTTGCCGGTCGAGCAGATCGTCGGGCGTATCGCCAGCCTCCAGCAGGGCGAGTAGCTTCTCGCAGTCGGCGGTGAGGCGGGTGAGCGCATCGAGCTGGCCGTCGACCGAACCCAGGCTGTTCTTCACGTAGGCGACCGGCGTGTTGATCTCGTGCGCGATGCCCGCCACCATCTGCCCGAGCGAGGACATCTTCTCGGACTGGATGAGCTGCGCCTCCGACTCCTTCAGGTGCGCGAGCGCATCGGACAGCTCACGCGTGCGCTGGTCGACCTTGTGCTCGAGGTTCTCGTTCGCGGCCTGCAGCGCGCCGTTGATGCGTGCGATGACGCGGTAGCTGGCCACCAGCCGCGAGGCGATCCACGCCAGCAGCACCAGCAGCGCCGCCGAATAGAACAGCAGGTACGTCCGGTAGAGCTGCTGGCGCTCGATGACCGACTGCACCTCGGTGGTGAACGCTGTGGTCATCGCACGCAGCCGCGGGCCGGCCGGCGACAGCCCGAAGCGCAGGATCGATGATTCCAGCCCGGTCTTGCCTTCGAGGATGGCTCGGGCGGGCGCGAGGATCGCGGAATCGGCGGTCAGCCGGGCCAGCGCGGCCTCGACCGGCAGCCGTCGCCGCTCGCCGGTGTCGCCCCAGAAGGCGAGCAGTTCCGCCGCCGCTGCCTCCGCCGGGCGCAGGCCGACCATGCCCGAGGCGGCGTCCGCCTCTGCGCTGGCAACCACCGCGGCCAGCGATTCCCGCAGGCGGGCCGCGCTCGCGCTGGCGGCCGAGCCGAGGGGCATCCGTTCCGCATAGGCAGCCGCGACGCCGGGCAGGTTGGCCGCGAGGGCGGGGCTGCCCGTGGCCGCTGCCAGCGACTGCAGCTCGGACAGTACGCGCTGGATCGACGGCACGACGGTTGCCTCGGCCTGTCGTGCCGGGCGGGAATCGGCCTTGGCCGCCGCGATCGCCAGGTCCCAGCGGGCGGTCAGTTCGTTGAGCAACTGCAGCTTCTCGCCGATCTCGACCCGCGCCCCGGCATCGGCCTCGCGGCTGTTCCAGGCGAGCCAGGCCGCCGCGGCGACCAGCAGGACGGTTGCCGCGATGTAGATCGCGGCACGCCGGCGGGGCACCGGGGCAATGTAGAGCCTTTCAGCGGTCATCATCGTATCCAGCATACCGGGCAGATCGCGCGCTCGTGCCACCCGGCGGATCGGTCAGCACGATCGCGTCATGACCCGGCTGCCAGCGGCATCGCCGCCGGCCCCGGAGGCAGCCCGGCGTCGGGCATGTCCGGGCGGGCCACGGCCGCGGCCGGCTGGTACAGCTTCGTCAGTTCGGGCGACTCGCGCAGCAACTGGGCGCGTTCCAGCGCAGCCAGCAGATGCGATCGGACCAGTTGCTGGTTAACCGGCTTGTTGAGGAACCGGAAGATCTGCGCCTGGTTGATCAGCTCGATCATCAGCTCGGAATCGGAGGCGCTGGTGACCACGATCGACAGGATGCCCGGTTTCTCGTGCTTGAGGGTCTTCAGCAGCGCGACGCCTTCGGCACCGGTGTACTCGACGTCCATCAGCACGATCGACACCGGGTGCTGGTCTATCTGGTCCATCGCCGAGTCCGCGTCCAGCGCATGGCGGATCTGGCAGACCCCGACCAGCATCTCCTTCACCGAGCGCAGGAGCTCGTAGCTCGGGTCGACGACGAGCACGGCCATCTCCTGCCTGGCCTCGGTGTTCACGCGCAGCACCCGCCGTTCGCCGACGGTCAGGCCGATCTCGACCGCCTCCTGCACGATCTGCTTCAGGTCCCGGTTGTTCCACGGCTTGTTGATGAAGCGGAAGATCTCGCCCTCGTTGATCGAGCCCACGATCGCGTTGAGGTCGGAATAGCCGGTGAGCAGCAGGCGCATCGAGGTGGGCGAAGTGATCTTGGCGCGCCGGAGCAGTTCGACGCCGAGCATCTCTGGCATGCGCTGGTCGCTGATGATCGCGTGCATGTGGAACTTCTCGACGAAGCGCAGCGCATGGCTGCAGTTGCTGGTCGCGAACACGTGGAAATCGTCGCGGAACAGCGCCTTGAGCGAGGTGAGGATACGCTCCTCGTCGTCGACCACCAGCAGCCGGGGCTTGTGCGCAGACGACACCGGGGCCGACGGCGACGGCGATGCCTGCGATCCGTAGCGCCCGGGCATCGAGGACGTGGCGCCGGTGGCATCGGCATGGCGCAGCAGTCGCGCCGCGGCCGACAGGCTGCGCGTGGTCTCGGGGCTGATCGGCAGGGGTGCCTGTACCTCGCCCACCCGCCGTAGCGTCGCCTCGATGCCGCGCTGGAATGCGGCCCGGAACTCGGCGGCGCCCTGGAATCGCTCCTCGGGCCGCTTGGCGAGCGCCTTGAGCACTGCCTGGTCGAGTTCCGGGGCGATGCGCGGATCGGCCTGGGACGGTGCGATGACCTTGACCTCCGGGTCCATCACCTGGCGCATCACGAAGGCGGTGCTGCCGGAGTACGCACGCTGCCCGGTGAGCAGTTCGTAGGCGACGGTGCCGGCGGAGTACACGTCGGTCGATGGCGTCGCCGGCGAGCCCTGGAGCAGTTCGGGCGCCATGAAGTGCGGGGTGCCCAGCGGTTCGTTGTTGACCACCATTCGGGTCGACTCGACCTGCGCGATCCCGAAGTCGGTGACCTTGACGTGTCCTTCGCTGGTGAGCAGGAGGTTCGCGGGCTTGATGTCCTGATGGATCACGCCGTTCCTGTGCGCGTACTCCAACGCCGACAGCAACTGGTCGACGATCGATCCGATCTGCGCGAAGTCGTGGCGGCGGCGCTCCAGCAGCCGCTGGTGGAGCGTCTTTCCGGGGACCAGTTCCATCGCGATGAACGCGACTTCCGGGCTCTCGCCGTAGTCGTAGATCTGGACGATGTTCGGATGCATCAGGCGACCGGCTGCCTGTGCCTCGCGCTTGAAACGCTCCAGCACGACCATCGCCTGGTCGGGATCGAGCGCCCGCTTGATCAGCGCCTTGATCGCGACCGGACGCTGGATGGTCGGGTCGAACGCCGAGTAGACGGTGCCCATGCCACCCCGGCCGAGGATGCCGTGCACTTCGAACTTGCCGATGGTGACGGGAATCGGGCCGGTCGTACTCATCTGGATCGCGTGGGTGATGCGTGGAAGGCGTCGCCGGGGCTGCTCACGGCGCCTGCAGGGCTGCCTGCCGGGCGGGGCGTTCGTCGGGCGCGGCCGGGGCCGGCGTGGACGGCGCAGCGTCCGCGGGCGCCTCGGCCGGCTTGGCCTGGCTGGCCGGCAGCAGCACGGTGAACGTGGTGCCTTCGCCCAGGCGCGAGTGCACGAGAATCTTGCCCCTGTGCTGGTCGATGATCTTGAACGAGATCGACAGCCCGAGCCCGGTGCCCTTGCCGGTCTCCTTGGTGGTGAAGAACGGATCGAAGATCCGCGGCAGCACCTCGGGCGGGATGCCGCGGCCGTTGTCGCGCACTTCCACCATCACGCTGTGGCCCACCGCCCGGGTGGTCAGCGTGATCTGCCCGCCCGGGCCGCGCTCCTCGAGCACCTGCGCGGCATTCGTGACCAGGTTGAGGAACACCTGGTTCACCTGCGAGGCGGCGCAGACCACCGGTGGCAGCTTGCCGAAGGACTTGCGCACCTCGATGCCCTTGAGCAGGTGCCGGGCGAGCAGCAGCGTGCTCTCCAGGCCCTGGTTCACGTCGAACACCTGCACCTTGAGCCGGTCGAGGCGGCTGAAGTCCTTCAGGTTGACCACGATCTCGGCGATCCGGTCGATGCCGTGCAGGCCGTCCTGCACCAGCAGCGCGAGCTCGCCCAGCGTGTTGCGGTCGCGCAGCGTCTCGATGTCGCGGTCGACCCGGCTGAACTGGTCGCGCAGCTGGTCCTCGGGCGTGTCGGTGGACTGCAGCATCCGAAGCAGCCGGTCGAAGTGCTCGACCAGGTCGACCAGCGAGCCCAGGCGGTCGTCGACCATCCCGAGGTTGTTCTTGACGTAGGCCAGGGGCGTGTTGATCTCGTGCGCGACGCCGGCGACCATCTGGCCCAGCGATGACATCTTCTCGGACTGGATCAGCTGCGTCTCCGACTGCTGCAGTTCGGCCAGCGCGCTGGACAACTCCTGGGTGCGCGCGGTGACCCGCCGGTCGAGCGATTCGTTGACGTCCTGAAGCTGTGCGTTCGTGCGGTTGAGCATGCGGTAGCTCAGCGCGAGGCGCCAGCCGACGAAGCCGAGCAGGGCGAGCAGTGCGGCTGCATACCAGATGAGCACCGTACGGTAGCGCTGCTGTTCGGCGCCCGCAGCGCGCAGTTCGGTCTCGAACCCGTCGATCACCTGATCGAGTTCGCGCCCGGCGGTGGACTCCGAGACCACCTTCAGCAGGTCGGCCGACAGCTGGCGCCGCCCGATCACTTCACGGCCCAGCTTGACCAGAGCATCGCGCGCGCCGGCGAGCCGGGCGCTGGCGTCGTCGGGGCGGGCCTCGTCGATGCCGGCGAGTGCGGCGTTGATCGCGCGCGCGCGCTCGGACGAGCCGTCGACCACGAACGCACCGAGCTCCGCCGCTGCCTGCGTGGCCACGCGCTCGAGGTCGAGCAGGTTGCGCTGGGTCGCGGCGTCGACCGCCCGGGCCGGGCGCAGCGCGGAAACGTACTCGACGAACCACTGCTGCACTTGAGGCAGGCTGGTGGTGATGAAGTTCGACTCCGCCAGGAATCTCACCGTCACCGCGTTCTTTTCCTGGAACGCGCCGATCATGTCAGGCAGGCGCTCTCGCAGCGTCTCCGACGGCAGCCGTGTGGCCGACTGCTGCAGCGCGCGGAGCGTCTTGCCGACGGTAGGCACGAGGTTGACCGCAGACTCGTATCCGCGTTCGGTATCGGTGGTCGCGCGCAGGAGAATGGTGTCCCAGCGTGCCTCGAGCTCCTTCAGTGCGCGCAGCTGGCCGCTGATCTCGACCACGGCGCGTTCGTCGAGCGGGCGCGTCTTCCAGTACACGAAGCCGAGCGCGCCCAGCAGCAGCGCGGTGACCGCCGCGGCCGCGGCCACGCGCGGCCAGCCGTTCGCCGGGCGGTCGGTCCGGGATGCCGGGGATCCGTCGGGCTTTGCAGTGCGAAGGGGCAGTCGGAACACGGGCAGCGGACCTTTCGGAGCGTGCAGAATTAACGGATTGCCCCGCGCGGACTTGAGAAAGCAGCGAAACTTCTTAAGAAATGAGCGCCGCGCAGCTTAGGCTAATGAGAAATCCCAGTCCAGCATCGCCCGCCGGAGCGGGCCGTCGATGACCGATCCCGGTGCCCTGAGCCTGCTTTTCCTGTCCGCCCTCGCAGCCGCCACCGTGCTGCCCATGCAATCCGAAGCGGTGTTGGTGGCGCTGCTGATCGCTGGCCAGCAGCACCCCTGGCTGCTGGTGGGGGTGGCGACCGTCGGTAACGTGCTCGGTTCGATCCTCAACTGGTGGCTGGGCAGGACCTTCGAGCGCTACCGTGACCGGCGCTGGTTCCCGGCCAGCGGCCAGTCGCTGGACCGGGCGGCCGCCTGGTACCGGCGCCATGGGCGCTGGTCGCTGCTGCTCAGCTGGGTGCCGGTGATCGGGGATCCGCTGACCGTGGTTGCCGGCGTGTTGCGCGAACCGCTGGCGAGCTTCGTGTTGCTGGTCACGGTGGCGAAGGCGGGCCGCTACCTCGTGCTCGCGTTCGGCACCCTTGCCATCGCCTGAGCGCGCCCAGGCGGTGGCGGGCGGTTATTCGCCGAGGTAGGCCCGCCGGACCGCGTCGCTGGTCAGCAGCCCTTCGGACGGGCCCGACAGGGTGACCTCGCCGCTCTCGAGCACGTAGGCGCGCGCCGCGAGTTCGAGGGCCGCGCGCGCGTTCTGCTCGACCAGCAGGATCGACACCCGTTCGGCCGCGATCGCGCGGATGGTGTCGAAGATCAGCCGTGTGACCAGCGGCGCCAGCCCCATGCTCGGTTCATCGAGCAGCAGCAGCCGCGGTCGTGCCATCAGTGCGCGGGCGATCGCGAGCATCTGCTGCTCGCCGCCCGACAGGGTGCCTGCGAGTTGGCTACGTCGCTCGGCGAGGCGGGGGAACAGCGCGTAGTTGCGCGCGAGATCGGCCCGTACGCCGACGGGGTCGCGCCGCAGGTACGCACCCATGTCGAGGTTCTCGGCCACGGTCAGGCGGGCGAAGATGCCGCGTCCCTCCGGCACCAGGCTCATTCCGCGGCCTACCCGCTGGTGTACCGGCACGCGGGTGATGTCCTCGCCATCGAGCAGGATGCTGCCGGCACGCACCGGCAGTGCGCCCGCGATGCCGTTGAGCGTGGTGGTCTTGCCCGCACCGTTGGCCCCGATCACCGCGACCAGTTCCCCCGGGGACACCTCGAGGTCGAGATCGCGCACGGCTGAGATCGCGCCGTAGCCGAGCTGCAGCGAACGTACCGACAGCATCAGGCTACCCCCGGCAGGCCGAGGGCAGTGTCGCCCTCGGCGTGGCTCGCGGGCCTGGCATCTTCCGCCGGCGCTCCGAGGTAGGCCTCGATCACCGCCGGATCGCGCTGCACCTGCGCCGGCGTGCCTTCGGCGATCAACTCGCCGCGGTCGAGGACCGCCACCCGGTCGCACAGGCCCATCACCAGCCGCACGTCATGCTCGATCAGCAGCACCGTCGTGCCGTCGTCGCGCAACTTGACGATCAGTTCGCTCAGCGATGCCGTTTCCGAGGCGTTCATCCCGGCCGCCGGTTCGTCGAGTGCGACCAGCCGGGGGCTGCTCGCCAGTGCGCGGGCGATCTCCAGGCGGCGCTGCAGCCCGTAGGGCAGGCTGCCAGCCGGATGGTCCGCCCAGGCGGCGACCGACACTCGTTCCAGCAGTGCATGGGCCTCGGCCTCGAGCCTGGCCTCCTCGTCGCGTACCCGGCGCGTGCGCAGCACCGCACCCAGTGCGCCCGCTCTGCTGCGCGTATGCATGCCGACCATCACGTTCTCCAGTGCGCTCATCTGGTGGAACAGCCGGATGTTCTGGAACGTACGTGCCACCCCGAGCTGCACGACCCGGTGCACCGGCTCCCCGGTCAACCGGGTGCCATCGAGCATGCAGCCGCCGCTGTCGGGCTGGATGAACCCGGTCACCACGTTGAACAGCGTCGTCTTGCCTGCGCCGTTGGGTCCGATCAGGCCGTACACGGCGCCCTGCGGTACCTCGAACGACACGCCGGACAACGCCTTCACGCCACCGAAGGCCTTGCTGATGCCCTGCACCGTGAGCAGCGGGCCTGCTGTGCTCACGGCCGGGGCTCCGGTCCTGTCGAGGCAGATCCGCCGGCCGCTGGCGCGGCGGCGAACTCGCGCCGGCGCACCGGCGAGGGCCAGAGGCCGGCGGGCCGCCAGCGCATGACCAGCACCAGCGCGATGCCGAACAGCAGCAGCCGCAGGTCGGACGGCTCGACCATCACCTGCCCGAACAGCGATCGCTGCATCGGGCCTATGTAGCGCAGCGCCTCGGGCAGGGCCACGAGCAGCACGGCCCCCAGCACGACCCCGCGCACATGGCCCATCCCGCCAAGCACGACCATGCAGAGCACCATGATCGATTCCATCAGCCCGAAGCTCTCGGGGCTGACGAAGCCCTGGAAGCTGGCATACAGGCTGCCCGCAATGCCGCCGAAGCTCGCGCCCAGCGCGAACGCGAGCAGCTTCAGGTTGCGGGTGTTGACGCCGGATGCGCTCGCCGCCAGTTCGTCCTCGCGGATCGCCACCCAGGCGCGCCCGACGCGTGAATGCTGCAACCGGATCGACACGAACACCACCAGCAGCGTCAGTGCGAGGAACAGGTAGTAGTAGTTGTACAGGGCCGGAATCGACAGCGGCCCGATCGAATGCACCTGGGCCATCGACACGCCGGCGACCTCGATCGGCCGGACCATGGTGATCCCCTGCGGGCCGTTGGTCAGGTTGATCGGTGCGTTCAGGTTGTTGAGGAAGATGCGGATGATTTCGCCGAACCCGAGCGTGACGATCGCGAGATAGTCGCCGCGCAGCTTGAGCGTCGGCGCGCCGAGCAGCACGCCGAACACGCCGGCGAGCACGGCAGCCGCGGGCAGCAGCAGCCAGAACGGCAGGTACAGGCCGAAGTGCGGCGAGGCGCACAGCGCATACAGGTAGGCACCGACCGCGAAGAACGCGATGTAGCCGAGGTCGAGCAGGCCGGCGAAGCCGACGACGATGTTCAGTCCGAGGGCGAGCATCGTGTACAGCATCACCAGGTCGAGCACCCGTACCCAGGCGCGTCCGAGCAGTGCGTCGACCAGGAACGGCGCGAGCAGCAGCGCGGCCACGGCCAGCGCCAGCACCATGCCGCGGGCGAGTGGCGAGGCGGAAGCCCCGGCGGCAGACGGCACCAGCGGCAGCCGCAGTGCCTGAATGAACAGCCACCTACGCACGGTCGGCCACCCGCTCGCCGAGCAGGCCGGAGGGACGGAACACCAGCACGAGGATCAGCACCGCGAACGCGAACACGTCCTGATAGTGGCTGCCGAGGAAGCCGCCGGTGAGGGCGCCGATGTAGCCCGCCCCGAGGCTCTCGATCACGCCGAGCGCCAGGCCGCCGAGCATTGCGCCCGAGACGTTGCCGATGCCGCCCAGCACGGCGGCTGTGAACGCCTTGAGCCCGAGCATGAAACCCATGTAGTAGTGGGCCTGGCCGTAGTAGCCGGCGATCATGATGCCGGCCACCGCCGCCAGCGCCGAGCCGAGCATGAACGTGAGCATGATGATCCGGTTCACGTCCACGCCCATCAGGCCGGCGAGCGCCGGGCTCTGCGAGGTGGCGCGCATCGCCCGACCGAGCCGGGTGCGGTTGATCAGCAGCAGTAGCGCGCCCATCAGCGATACCGTCAGCGCGACGATCAGCAGCTGGGTACCGGTGACCGTGGCGCCGAGGAAGGCATGCGGCTCGTTGGGCAGCAGCGGCGGGAACGACAGGTACTGCCGTCCCCAGGCGATCATCGCCAGGTTCTGCAGGACGATCGACATGCCGATCGCGGTGATCAGCGCGGTCAACCGGGGCGCATCGCGCAGCGGCCGGTACGCGACCCGCTCAAGCAGGGCGCCGAGCAGCATGCACGCCGGGATGGAGACCGCCACGCCGGCCAGCAGGACGATCGGCGCCGGCAGGCCGCCGGTGCCGATCGCCAGGACCACCGAGATCGCGACCATGGCCCCGATCATCACGACCTCGCCATGCGCGAAGTTGATCAGGCCCAGGATGCCGTAGACCATCGTGTAGCCGAGCGCGACCAGCGCATAGATGCTGCCGAGCACGATGCCGTTGATCAGCTGCTGGATGAAGATGTCGATCGGTCGGTCTCCGCGAATGAAAACGCCACCGGTGGCACGGACCGTGGTCCGTGCGCCGGCGGTGACAGGATATTCCCCGTTTGCGGGGTTACTTCGACGGTGCCGAGGTCGGTGCCGGGGCAGGAGCCGCCGGGGCCGCAGCCGGTGCGGCGGCGGGAGCCGGATTCGCCGCAGGCGCCGGGGCCGGGGCGCCGCCAATGGTCTCGAGTGCGACCCACGTATCGCCCTTCACCACGTACATCGTCACGCCGCCGGCCTTGATGTCGCCCTTCTCGTCGAACGAGAGGTTTCCGGTCACGCCCTGGCGGTCGATCTTCGCCAGCGCCTCGAGGATCTTCGCCGGCGCAGCGGAGCCGGCCGCCTTGATCGCGTCGATGACCGTCCAGGTCGCGTCATAGGCAAGCGGGGCGTAGATCTGGATCTCGCCGAACTTCGCCTTGAACCTCGATGCGAAGGCTTCGCCGCCGGGCATCTTCTCGACCGGCAGGCCGGGCGAGGAAGCGATCACGCCCTGGGCTGCTGCGCCGGCCAGCTTGATGAACTGCGCGCTCTGGGCGCCGTCGCCTCCGAGCAGCTTGACGCCGAGCCGCAGCGTGCGGACCTGTTCGGCCATCGGACCGAACTGTGCGTCCATGCCGCCAAAGAACACCAGGTCGGGCTTCTTGCCGCGCAGCGAGGTCAGGATGGCGCGGAAGTCAGTCGCCTTGTCGTTCGTGTACTCGCGTCCCACGATGGTGCCGCCGGCTGCCTTCGCTGCCTTCTCGAACTCGTCGGCCAGCCCCTGGCCGTACGCGGTCCGGTCATCGATGATCGCGATGCGCTTGCTGGCCAGTTGCCGGACCGCGTACTCGCCGAGTGCCTTGCCCTGCTGCAGGTCGTTGGCGATCACGCGGAACGTGGTCCTGAAGCCCTGCCCGGTATAGGCGACGGCGGTCGCAGACGGCGACACCTGCGGGATGCCGGCGTCGCTGTAGATGCGCGAGGCGGGGATGCTCGCCCCGGAATTCATGTGGCCCACCACCGCCACCACCTTCTTGTCGACGAACGACTGCGCGACCACCGTGGCCTTGGTGCCGGAGGCTTCGTCGTCCTCGACCGCCAGCTCGAACCGGACCCTCGCGCCGCCGATCATGATGTTCGCCGCGTTGGCTTCCTCGACCGCCAGTCGGGCCCCGTTCTCGACGTCCTTGCCCAGATGCGCCTGCGGACCGGTCAGCGGCGCGGACACGCCGATCGTCACGGTGACTTCGGCGGGCGGCTTCGGTGCCTCCGCGACCGGCTTGGGCGGCTCTTCCTTGCTGCAGCCGGCAACGATCAGTGCGGCGGTCGCGGCCAGCGCGAACGTGCGCGCCACGCGGTGGAACAGTCGGGCCATCTTCTTCTCCTGGGGGGGCAGCCGGTGGGCGGGAGCCGCATTATCGCCCTGCGGCAGCATGCCGAGAAGGGGCTGGTCCGGCTGCTGACGGTCCCGGAAAGAAAAAAGCCGGCGTTGGGCCGGCTTCGAAGGGTGTCCGTGTTCGGGACTATTACTTGATCGTCATGATGTAGCGCACCATCGAGCGGATATCCGCCTCGGCGATATGCTTGTGCGGAGGCATCGGGATCTGGCCCCAGACGCCGCCGCCACCGTTCACGACGTGTGCTACCACCTTGTCTTCCGCGCCCTTGACGCCTGCGTACTTCTTGGCGACATCGGCGTAGGACGGGCCGACGACCTTCTTGTCCGCGGCGTGGCAGGCGAGGCATCCGCTCTTGGCGAGCAGATCCTTGCCGGAAGCCGGGCTCGCGGGCGCCGCCTTGGCCTGAGCAAAGGCACCGGACACGGCGCCGGCGGACAGCATCGCGGCAACCGCGATCGAACCAACCCAGTTCTTCATCAGAAATCTCCGGAATGAAACCCGCGAAAGTATATCCGACGCGGTCGTGTCGGCGGGATTGCCAACAGGATGCCCATCAGTAACGTCCGGGCCTGCCAGTCGTTGACGGCGGCAGGGGCGGGCCGGAGCCCGGTGTTCAGAGCTCGCTCAGCATGCGCTCGTAGATGAACAGCTGCAGCGCGTTACGCTGCGGCTTCGGCAACTCGGCGAACTCCAGGCCGCAGGCGCGGAAGTGGCTGGACGCCTCTTCCGGGTCACGCGCGTTGCGGATCGCGCCCGGCACGTCGAAGGTGAGCGGCTCGCCGCCCACCTGCAGGCGGAAGGCCACCTCGACCGCGGTACCGACGACCGCCATTTCACGCGGCACGAGCACCAGCATGCCGGCGATGCTCAGGTCTTTGACGTTGCAGGCCACGCGCGCGCGCTCCCCGGCGCGCCCGACCGAAGCGACCGCGTTGATCATGATCCGGTGCGCCTTGCGCACGGTCGTGCAGCGCACCTGGCCCGGGAACGTCAGGTGCAGGTAAGGGTAGGGCGCCAGCTGGCATTTCAGGACGGAAGTGTCGAAGCTGTAGGCGAACTTGCCGCGCAGCGCCTTGATCTTCACCTGCTGGCCTTCGCGCAGGTGGGTCATGCGGCCGTCGACGACCGGGTGGCTGACCAGCAGGCTGCGCTTGTCCACTGCACCGATCAGCCGGATCGGATAGCGGTCCGCGCTCCCGTCGTCGAAGCGCAGCTGCATCGGGTCGCCCATGCGCAGCGTGGTCTCCAGGAACGGGACCAGGGTGCCCTCGCCCAGGTCGGCCGCGGCAACCGCGACCGGCAGGCTGTCGACGGCCGGCCGCCGCTCCTCGCTTTCGTTCGCGGCGATGCGTGGGCCCATCACCGAGGGCCGGTAGAGCAGCCCGCGGGCGCTGCCCGCCGGTTTCGACTCGTCGCTGAACATGCCCTGCTCGCGCAGGACATGCAGGACGGTTTCCGATTCGACGACGCAGCCGTGGCCGAGCAGCAGTACCCGGTCCTTGTCGTAGACCGAGTAGGGAATGGGCTTGCCGAGCTGCAGGTCTTCCTTGCGCAGCGGTAGGAGTGGCATGGTCAGGGGTCCGGAAACTGCCGAGACCCCAGATAACGGCGAAAGCCGATCCGAACTTTAGCGGACCCGTGCCACTCCGACGGCGTGCCGACCCGGCCGCGCGGCCGGTCGGCACCCGTGGATCACTCGGTGCGGTCGGTCACCGCGCCGCGGCTGGCCGTGGAGACCAGCCGGTAGAACTTGCCCATCAGGCCCTTGGTGAAGCGCGGCGGCGGCGGCGTCCAGGCGGCCTTGCGACGGGCGATCTCGGCGTCGTCGACGTTGAGCTGGATCAGCAGTCGGTCGGCATCGATGGTGATCGAGTCGCCTTCGTGCACGAAGGCGATCGGCCCGCCCACCTGCGCTTCCGGCGAGATGTGGCCGACCACCATGCCCCAGGTGCCGCCGGAGAACCGGCCGTCGGTGATCAGGCCGACCGAATCGCCCAGGCCCTGGCCGATCAGCGCACCGGTCGGCGCGAGCATCTCCTGCATGCCCGGGCCGCCCTTGGGTCCCTCGTAGCGGATCACCACCACGTCGCCGGCGTTGATCTTGCGTGCCATGATGGCTTCCATCACCTCGTTCTCGGAATCGAACACCCGTGCCGGGCCGGTGATGTGTCGCTGCTTCAGGCCGGTGATCTTGGCCACGCAGCCTTCGGGCGACAGGTTGCCCTTCAGGATTGCGAGGTGCCCGTCCGGGTACAGCGGGTTGTCCCAGGCGCGGATCACGTCCTGGTCTTCCCGGCGGGTGGTCGGGTGCAGCGCGAGTTCCTCTGCCATCGTGCGGCCGGTGATAGTCATGCAGTCGCCGTGCAGCAACCCGTGGTCGAGCAACATCTTCAGCACCACCGGCACGCCGCCGGCGCGATGGAAGTCAGCGGCCACGTACTTGCCGGAGGGCTTCAGGTCGCACAGCACCGGCACCTTGCGCCGGACCCGCTCGAAGTCGTCGATCGTCCACTCGACCTCTGCGGCCGAGGCGATCGCGAGGAAGTGCAGCACCGCATTGGTCGAGCCACCGGTGGCCATGATCACCGACACTGCGTTCTCGATCGACTCGCGGGTGATGATGTCGCGCGGGCGCAGATTGCGACCGATCGCCTGCACCAGCACTTCCGCCGACTGCGCGGCGGAGTCGGCCTTCTCCGGGTCGGGCGAGGAGATCTGCGAGGAGCCGAGCAGGCTCATGCCCAGCGCCTCGAACGACGAGGACATGGTGTTGGCGGTGTACATGCCGCCGCAGGCGCCGACCGTCGGGCAGGCGTTCTTCTCGATGCCGATGAAGTCTTCCTCGGACATCTTGCCGGCGGTGAACGCGCCGACGGCCTCGAAGGCGGAGACGATGGTCAGGTCCTCGCCCTTCCAGCGGCCCGGCTTGATCGTGCCGGCATAGACGAAGATCCCGGGCACGTTCATGCGCGCCATCGCGATCATGCAGCCAGGCATGTTCTTGTCGCAGCCGCCGAAGGTGACCACGCCATCCATCAGTTGGCCGTTGACGGAGCACTCGATCGCATCGGCGATGACCTCGCGCGACACCAGCGAATACTTCATGCCGTCGGTGCCCATGCCGATGCCGTCGGTGATGGTCGGGACGCCGAACATCTGCGGCATCGCCCCAGCCTTCTTCAGCGCGGCGGTGGCGCGGTCGACCAGTGGCTGGATCCCGGCGTTGCAGGGGTTCATCGTCGAATGCGCGTTGGCCACGCCGACGATCGGCTTGCTGAAGTCGCCGTCCCCGAAGCCGACTGCGCGCAGCATCGCGCGGTTGGGGCTGCGGGCGACCCCTGCGGTGATCAGTTTCGAGCGCCAGTTCTCTGCCATCGGTCTTCCTCGTTCGGTGTCCCGTCCGGCCGCGGCGTGCCCGTGTCGGCACGCATCGCCAGCGGACGTGCGGACGCGGATAATAGCAGCGCCCGCGCCGCCACCGGCACGCTTCGGCTGGCGCACGGGCGGCGCCGCGGGACGATTGTCCGACAGCTGGCCCGATCCCGGTGGGATACCGGTGGGATACCATCGGCCCATGTTCGTGTTCCCCGATTTCGATCCCATCGCCCTGCAGGTCGGCCCGCTTGCCATCCGCTGGTACGGCCTGATGTACCTGCTCGCCTTCGGATTGTTCCTTGTGCTGGGCAAGCAGCGCGCGAAGGCCGAGCCGCGCTGGGGGATCGCCCCCGCGCAGGTCGATGACCTGCTGTTCTACGGCGTGCTCGGCGTGGTGCTCGGCGGCCGGCTCGGCTACATCCTGTTCTACAAGCCGGGCGAGTACCTGGCCGACCCGATCAGCGTGCTCTATGTCTGGCAGGGCGGCATGTCGTTCCACGGCGGGCTGTGCGGCGTGCTGGTCGCGACCTGGCTCTACGCGCGGTCGATCGGCATGCGCTGGCTGCAGCTCACCGACTTCGTCGCGCCGCTGGTGCCGCTGGGACTGGCTGCCGGCCGGATGGGCAACTTCATCAACGGCGAACTCTGGGGGCGTCCGACCGACGTGGCCTGGGGGATGATCTTCCCCTACGTCGACCACCTGCCGCGACACCCTTCCCAGCTCTACCAGTTCGCGCTGGAAGGGGTCGCCCTTTACGCGCTGCTGGCCTGGGTTTCCCGACGCCCAAGGCCGCGCGGGCTGGTGTCGGGCCTGTTCCTGGCCGGCTACGCCGTGTTCCGCTTCCTGGCCGAGTTCGCCCGGGAACCCGACGCTTTCCTGGGCACGCTCGGCTTCGGGCTGACCATGGGCCAGTGGCTGAGCCTGCCGATGGCGGCCGTCGGGGGGGCGATGGTCGTGGTTGCGATGCGTCGCCCGCCCGAGACCGAGCCCGCGGCACCGGCCGCGAGCTGACCCGGCAGCCGGGGGGGCGGGGCCGCGCAGCGCTACTGCAGCAAGCCCGGGGCGGGCGCGGTGGCCGGCTCCATGGCCGCAGCACGGTCGGAGAGCCGGCGGAAGTTCTCCAGCGACAGCAGGTGCGAGTACAGCCGCGACAGGATGCCCTTGCGCGCGAGGTCCTGCAGGGTGGCCGGATCGAGGTCGTTCAGCTTGTTCTCGTTGACGCGGTACATGCCGGTCAGCTGCAGGGTGGCCCCGCTGGACAGCGAGGCCTGCATGTTGAACGGCTCGAGCAGGCCGAGCCCAGCCACGACCTTGCACAGTTCCTCGCTGCGCACCAGGTCGGTCTCGTACTCCTGGAGCAGCTTCTCGAGCCCTTGCCACTCGGCGGTGGGGGTGCCGGCAGCGTCGAACAACGCATCGCCCTCGGGCACCACGGCGGTCTTTGCCACGCACACCACCCGCTCGTCGCGCTGGGCGTTGTCGACCGCCACCTTGGCCATGCAGAAGGGATAGCGCCGGACGTACGCCGGCATGTAGACCGAGCGGTCCCAGCCGATGGCCGAGACGAACAGGTTCTGCTTCGCCTTCAGGCCGAGGATGGCCATCGACATGAAGGTGGCGCCGTTGTCGGCCGACACGAATACGATCGGGTAGTCGCGCTGGGCGACCGGGATCTCGGTGTAGGACACGGGGATCACGTGCAGGTCGCGGCAGAAGGCGGGCGTCTCGCCGGCCTTGGACAGCCGCACGCGGTCGGTCTTCTTGAGCGTATCGATCTCGGGATAGGCGAAGGGGGGAGTGATCTGCATGGGTCGGGGCAGTTCAAGGGTAGGGCTGGTGCCCGGGGAGCCAAAGTATACGGACTGTCCGAATACATACCGGTTCACCGCTGCACGGGTTTCAGGCATAATTTGCCCCGCCGGTACCGGACAGGGCCTTTTTGGGCGGTCTCATCGTTCCGTACCGGCCCGTGGGGACGTAGCTCAGCTGGGAGAGCGTCGCGTTCGCAATGCGAAGGTCGGGAGTTCGATCCTCCTCGTCTCCACCACCCTTTCCCCTGCCTCGTCCTCGACCCCGTGCCGCACAGGGTAGTCGGTCAGCCGGGAAATTCCCGCTCTGCAGCGGCCAGCGCAGCGGGAGTGCCGATGTCGCGCAGGTAGCCGTCGTTCGGATGGGCGACGATGCGGCCTACGAACCGTGGGAGCACTTCCGTGCTCAAGTCGATCACTGGACGACCGAGTTCGGCCAGGAAGTCGATCACTGTCGGCTCGAGGATGTAGACCGCGCCGTTGGCGACGCGCCCTGGAGGGGTGCGTACCTTCTCGTGAAACGCAACCACGCGGCCCTCGACGTCCAGCTCCACGATGCCGCACGATTCAGGGGTGTCGGTGACGAAGGTCATCATCGTCATCTGCACGCCGGGGGGGCGCGCCGCGTGGGCGGCCGCGAACTTGCGGACGTCGAACGTGCACAGATTGTCTGCATGCGCGACCAGCAGCGGATCGCCGGCCAGTTCCGCACGATTTGCGAGAAGCGTGCCCCCGGTGCCGAGCAACTCCGGCTCATGAACCAGCGTCGTCCGCGCTGCCCAGCGCGACGCGCGGACATGCGCCGCGACTTTCGCCGCGAGATAATGGGTGTTGATCCATGCATGATCGACGCTGCCGCCGTCCAGCAGCATGTCCAGCCAGTAGTCGAGCAGCGGGCGGCCGTGGATCGGCACCAGGCACTTGGGCGTATGTTCCGTAAGCGGCCGCAGGCGGGTGCCTAAGCCCGCTGCCAGCAGCAGGGCTTTCAAAGAGACAACTCCAGTGCCAGTTCTTCGGCGGTCAGTGGCAGGTTGCCGACGCGGCTGACCTGGCAGGCTGCCGCGATCGATCCCAAGTAGGCCGCTTTCCAGATGTCGGGTTTGACTGCCAGCGCCATCGCGGTGCAGATCAGGAGGCAATCCCCCGCCCCGGATACATCCTTCGGGGCAGTGTTGAAGGCGGGTAGCTGATCGGTTTCCCGCGCGTCGCCCGAAGTCGTGCGGGCGTGGACAAGAAGGCCTTCTGCGCCCATTGTGACCAACACATGGTCGGCTCTTGCCTTCACGCACAGCGAATCGGCCAGCACGACCAGGCCGGATGAAAAGTCCTGCATGGCGAGTCGCGCTTCTCGCTCGGTCGGCTTCAACAGATGCATGTCTCTGAACCGGGAAACATCCCCCATTTGTGAAGATGCCTGACTGTCGGCGGCCATCATCAATCCGCGCTCGCGTCCGTAGCGGGACAGTCGGTCGACCAGCGCCTGCGGAAGGCACCCGTAGTTGAAATCCGAGAAGACCAGGAGGTCAGCCTCATCGAGCGCTGGAATGATGCGTTCGAAGAGTTCGTCGGTCTGTTCGTGACTGGCATCGTGCTGGCGAAGGTGGCTCACTCGGAGCAGGGTCTTTCCATTCGCCCGGAAACGCTGCTTCAGTGTGGTCGGTCGGCTGCTGTCATTGAGGAAGACCGCGTCTACACCCTGTGCAGCGAGCGTTCTGCGTGCGAATTCAGCAGGCTCGTCATTGCCGACAATGGAAAAGTAGCGCACCCGTGCCCCGAGGCCGCTGGCGTGAGCGGCCACGATGCCGGCCCCCCCCACGAAACGATCGGTGCGAAGTGGGGTCACCACGATCGTCGGATCTTCCTGGGACATTCCAAGGGGATCGCAGGTGACGTATTCATCGACGATGAGATCGCCGATGACGACTACCCTGAGGTCGCGGAATCGTTCGACCACCGACGACAGATCCCGCAGCGCGAATCCACGCCGTGAAGGGTAGTCAAGGGGCTTGCGTATCGTGGAGAAGTTCATCTCCAGCAACTCGCGCTGCAGCAAGTCCAGCGAAGAGAAGCGAACTTCACCCGAGCCGAAAATCAGGGTGCCACCATAGGCATCCACCGCCGCCTGCTCGGCATTTCGCCGCTGTTCGTACTCCTTGCCTTTCACGACGATCGAAGGTCTCGCCTTCGCAATGAACGATTCAGGTGCCTCATCGAGCAGGAATGCGTGATCGATGAATCCGATCGAACGGACAGCCTCAAGCCGCAGCGATGCTCGGACAACGGTTTCACTGTGGTCCCGATGCACGCCGACGATCAGTGCATCGCCGCATTCCTTGGCGAAACTGAGCAGCCTCAGGTGGCCGGGATGAAGAACGTTGAAATTGCCGGAAACGAATACCAGTCGTAAGCCTGCGGCTCGTAACCTCGCCGGAATATCGATGGTGGACTCTGTGGGTGCTTGGGCGTCAGGCAAGAAGGGCTCCACGCGCGGGAAATGAAATCAGGTTGGCGACGGCTCGCACAACGCGCTGATCACGTTAGCGAGGGGTTGGGGAGCAATGCCGATATCCACCAGCGTTCCCGCCATGCCCAGCAGGGCAGCTGCTCGCGCGAGCGGAACGCCCGTCCGCGCCGACGTTCGCACAGGGACAACCCGGGATCGCGCATAGCCCAGCCCGACGGCCAGTTGCGTCGCGATCTCGTGGTAACTGGTCAGACTTTCGCCGGACAGGTGGTAAGTTCCCGGTCGCCGAACGTGCGCGATCTCAAGCAGGCTTTCCACGACATAGCGTATCGAAAGCGGGGAAAGCAGCAGATCTTCGGCAGCTTCGATCGTCTGCCCTTCGCGCAGCGCGTTGAGCCAAGTGCTCCAGAGGGGTTGCTTTGCCGACACCACCTTCGTCAGGCGAACGATCGCGTGTCCTGAGGCGGGGCTGGAGCGCAGCGCGTCAAGAAGCATATATTCCGCCTGACTCTTCTGACGTCCGTATTCGCTCACGGGCGACGGCGAAGCGTCTTCGAGTGGCGACGCCGTATGCGGGTCAAAGACCGCACTGCTGGAGAGAAGCACTGTAAAAACGCCATGGCGGGCGAACAGCGACGACAGCACCCGAACGGCATCGACATTGACAGCCCTCGATCCGGAAGGGTCGCCTTCGCAACGATCAAAACCCGTCACTGCTGCGGCCAGGAAGGCGACCTTTCGTTCAAAGGTGGCATCTCTCGCCCAACCCGCAATGGCATCTGGTATCGCCCCCGAACTGCCGACCACGCCAAGATCGGCAAACCACATTTCGTCCGCGAGGTGCTCGCGACGTCTGGAGGTGCCATACGTCACGTACGTTCCGTCGCCATCTTTCAGGTAGCGCCAGAGTGCATCGCCTATCTGGCCGTCCACGCCCACGATCAGAAAAGAGGACTGCGCCACGATGACCTCGGTCAGTCAGACGCGCGGACCGGTACAGACCGCAATCAGATAATGCGCCATGGGTGCAAACCCCGTGTGCACCACCTCATCATTCATCGAAAAGAGGAACACGTTGCTGAAACGCTGCTCCATCAGGCGCTTGAATGACCGACCACTCTTGCAGTTAACATGCCCTTCCTTGCTCTGCGGCGCAGCGTAAGCCTGCGATTCCAGAGACGGCATTCCAATGATCAGCACGCCGGACGGGAGAACTGACGCCATCACGTTCGCCAGAAACAACTGCTCCTGGGACTCGGGGATGTGTTCCAGCACGTCAAGGCTGTAAACGCCTTCGAACTGTTCGGGGAACGGACCCGACAACATGTCGTGAACGGCAGCAGTCATCGGCCACGCAGGATCCGCGCGTTCCTGTACATCTGCGATGAATACCGGGTCGAAGTCCAGGACAGTCAGGTGGTCAACCTCCTGTCGGACAATACGAGAGCCGAACGCATCGCCGCACCCGACTTCGAGCGCTGAGCGCTTGCCCGAGAGCATTTTCGATACGAACTTGTAGCGTGACAGCGTGAACACCAGGCGGCGCGGGTCATCCTGCCAGACCTGGTTGTTCATCATGCCAAGTGAAGTCAGGCCGCGCTCGCGCTTGAGGTCAACGAGGCTGCTGTACTGCGGTTCGCGGGTAGGTGCCATCAATCGCTCTGGGGCTGTCGGTGAGGGGTTGCCGCGCGTTCGCTGGGGCCAGACGCAACAGCAGATCGCGCCGGATCCACGAACATCGTGAACTCGAGGCTCAGTCGTGTCGTCTTGCCGCCGACTGTTCCACCATGGAGCAGACGGTCATGGAACACGATTGCCTGCCCAGGTTCGCTCTTGAAGATACGCACGTCCAATGAGGATGGATCAAAGTCGATCTGCGGTTTCAAGAGGCCGTCTCGATTCTCGCCATGGTAGGGCCAGTCACGGACATGAGATCCGGGAACGTATATGAAGCCGTTCATCCCGGTATCGCAATGGATTGCTATCCATACCTTGACCCGGCGCACGCCAACGGGACACTTTCCATGTCCCAGGGACCAGAACCACTCGTCTGCATGCAAGGGACCGACGTCGCTCGCGTTGCCGGGGCGCACGATCCGCCAGTAGGCCTCCTCACGTTCGATCTCTTCCTCGTTGGAAATCCTGAACGGGCCGAGCTCGCGCTCGAGTTCCTTGATCAAGCCTGTGTTGCGCAGCTTCGCTACTGCCGCCTCCGGGAGTATGCGACTCGCCTTTGGCCACAGAGACTTGTGATCGATGAGGTCAGCTATCAGATGATACTGATCCATGGGCGTTGCTTCGAATACCGACAGAACCGTCGGCGCCACCTCTGCCACGCGCTGCAGCCATTGATCGCGGATCAAGCTGCGCACCAGAGCCAGGTCGGGCTGCGTGAACCGGAACCGAGTACTGAAGCCGTCGCTGCCGTCGAGCTCCGACATAAGTGAAGGACTCATCTCGACGCTCGCATGAGTGGAATGGGATCAAGAATCTGCATGTTCATGTCCGCCGCATGCGCGGCAAGCGCCTTCGTCCATGCGGGATAGCCAAATCCGGTGCAAAGCAGTGTCCCGGAAGACGCCGTAGCAAGGAACCGGGCGCTGCTGATTACACACTCCGGTGCGCTTCTCAACGGAGGAAACTTGCCGACCTTTTCCGGATCATCGTCAATAGGAGTAATGGCGTCCGGCGCGCCAACAAAGTTGAGGAAATTGCATTGGGGATGTGATGCGCCGATCGCGTAAAACGGCCTGGCCGCAGTTGCGAGGCGTGAACGAAACCGATCGGTAAACGCACCCCAGCGCGACGGCAACGAGCGCCACGCGGCAGCACACCGTTCGCCTTCGCCGTCTGCCAGATGCCCCTGGCTTGCGGCTCCGCCCCCCGGTCGTGCCCATACGACGAGGTTGCGGGTGTCGAGGTGCGGGTAGACAGCCACGTCCATGGTCTTGAAACCACTCCGATCGAGCAGTCGGGATAGCCCGGGTGCGGAAAAATAGTGCAGATGCTCATCCCACAATTCGTGGACATTGAGCAGTTCCGGGATTGCCATGCCATCGGGGACTTCAAGCAACAACAGTGCCTTGCTGGCGGCCGCATAGTCGAAAAGTGCCCTTGCGAATTCCGCAGGGTCTGGTACGTGTTCAAGCGTGTGTCTGCAGACGATCGCGGCAGGCGCAGGCCACTCCGAACGAAGACGAGGCACAGCATCCGGACCAAAGTAACCGGACAACACAGGCAAACCCGACCTTGCAGCTTGATGAGCCAGCGACTCGGATGGCTCCAGGCCGAAGAGATTCTGGTAACCAGCGGCGGCGAGCAGGTGAAGAAAGGTGCCGTCGTTGGCACCGATTTCCACGATGGGACTGTCCGGCTCGATGCCCCATCCCGACAACTGTGCGACCAGTCTGTGGGCGTGTCCCGGCAGCTGTCTTGTTGTCGCTCTGTCTATTGCTGCATAGTTCTTCGCGACACCGCCCGGTGCCAGCGCTGCAGTTCCGCACTCGACGCAGAATGAAAACTGCAGCGAAGCAGAGGCCGGCGACTCTGTCGGGCAAGTACGAAAGTGGCCCGATGCCGGGACCGCGTCGAAGGTAAGCAGATCTTCCTGCAGAACAGTCGCGCCGCAGGGGCAACTGGAACTGGCAGTCGAATGCGTTCTTTCTGAAACGCCCATCGGATCGTTGCTCACTTTACCACCAGCCCTTGACCGGTCGGAAGTTCGAGGATGCGATAACCCCTTGCTTCCATGAACCGGTCTTCAGCCTCGCGCTGCCGGCCAAAAAGTTTCCATCCATAGTCGTC
>CANHBC010000002.1 GCA_947458835.1 Betaproteobacteria bacterium
GGATGCCGACTAAGGTAGCAGGATAAGCAGTAAGCCACCGTGAACTCATTCCTGCCTTTAGCCGCGCATTCCGCCCTCTCGGGTCCGCGCGGTACTGGAGTTCACTGCAGGGTGCCCCGGAACGCTTTGAAGCGGTCGACGCTGCGGCCCGTGTACCGGAAGCCAGGCGACAAGCCCCCCTGTCTGGCAGGCACGATGAGACCGACCGCCAGAGCGCGCGGGGCCAGTGTGGAAATCTGCTGCTCCGAAACGGTAGTTTTCCGACGCCAGCGTTTGCGGGAGCCGGGATACTTTGCAACATCCTCGAACGCCCAGTCGCCAAGCCCATGGAAACGAGCAAGAAGCTCCTGTCGCTGCTGCGGGTTACCCCAGGCGTGGACGTGCACCGCGTCTATTCGTTCCTTGAAGGACTCACGGTGCATGGCAAGCCGCTGCGGCTCTTCCGATGGCCCTCGCTGGACTACGACGTGCACTGGCCGATGTGGTTTCGACGGCCGGTGCTGCAGGTCTTCAACCATGCGTTCATGGCCGCCGGCATCGTCAGGTCAGGCATCCTGGAACGCAGCGTGATGCTGGTCCGCGAATTCGACTACCGCCTGTTCGTCGTCTGCGCGCTGCCACTGTGGCCATGGCGCAGGCGGATCGTGCTCAACATGAACTTCGCCCCCCCGATCCCGGGCGAGAGTCCTGCGTCTCAGCTCTCGGCGTTCCGGACGCTGGTCCGGCTGGGCTACACATTCATGCTGTTCGAAGGCGATGCCGTCCGCAGGGAGATCGAAGAGGGCTACCCCGGCATCAGGCTGATCTGCCCCCGCTTCGTCGTGCAGGATACCGATCCCCACCGGGCTTCGCCGACGCCGGGCGAACCATTCACCGTCGGCTTCGTCGGGGACTTCATGCGCGACAAGGGCGGCTACGCGACCTTGATCGCAGCCATCCGGGAACTGGTGGACCTGCCTGGAATCACCGTACGCATCGGCATCCGCGATTCGAGGCGCCGTCGCGAGTTTCCCGACGAACTGGCGGACAGGCTCGATTTCACGGACACATGGTCCGTCGGGGACTACGAACGTTTCATCCGCGAGTGCGATGCGATCGTCACGCTGGCGGAACGCAACGCCTACTACCGCCGGCACAGCGCGATCATCCTCGATTGCATCAGTGCAAGGACACTCGTCGTCTGCCCTCGTTACCCGCTGTTCGCCGAGGAAACGGGATTTCCAGTGGCCGTCGGCGAGACTTACGATGGGCTCGGAGACCTGAAGCGGGCGGTCATGGCCGTTCGTGAATCAGCCCCCGCGCTCCGGGCCAACCATGCGACCTACTTCGGTGCTCGATCCGGGATCGATGTCGCCCGTTGCATCGAGTCCGGCATGCCTGCAGTCGCGCCCCGACTGGACCAGAAGGTCTACGAGGGTTGATCAGGGCAGTCCGGAAAAGTACCGCGCAAGTTCCAGGGCGATGACGCGGTTGCCTGCTTCGTTAGGATGGTACGGATCGAAAAACAGGGCCCCGGCACCGCCGGCCTCGATCGCCACAGCGGGATTCACGTACGGAATACCCTCCAGCAGCGCCCGCTCTCGAAGCCTCCGCTTGGCCTGGTTGATGAGCGGCGTCCGGACCTCATGTGGATGCGGCTGTTCCACATGCAGGATCAGCGGCCTCGCGCCCGCATCGCGCACCAGCCTGACCATGTGCATGAGCGTCGAAAGCCGTGCCTCTATGTGTTCGACGGTCGGCTCGGCTCCTGTCGTACCGGGGTCTTCGATGACCATCGGCCGCAGGCGCGGCAGCACATAGCGGGTCATCCCGGCATGCAGCGCCGAGATCGGAGCCCGGTCGGGGAAGGAGGGATGCGAGCCGACGATCGTCTCCGGCGCCCGCTCCTGCCAGAGATCGTGCGTGCCGACTTCGAGAATGACGACCTGGCTTCGGAACGTACCGTGCGCGAGCAGCCAACCCGCCGCATTGTCTAGGGCCCAGCCCCCGGCCGATGCGTTCAGTACCTGGACATTGCCACCCCGTTCCCGCAATACCCGCTCGAGCAGGGCGGGCCATGTAGCCGACTGGTCGACTCGCAAGCCACCGTTGGTGATTGAATCGCCGATGCAGAGGATGCGGACCTGGCCCGGTGCCGGAGGGCCGGAAAACGGCCTGGACCGAAGTCCGTTCGCGTCGTACGAGGCACGCCGCGAAAGCAGTCGCGCCTGCTGTCCGGGCACGACGCGGTAGCCATAGCGGGTCCTCTCGTAGACCAGGGGCCGATGCAGACCTGCCGCCCGCGCGCAGAGCTCCGCGCATGCCAGGATCACGATCGATGCCAATGCCCAGGACCATGCCATCTGTTCGTCCGGCCCCGCGTCAGCTGCTGGCCGAGTGGGGGACGGGCACAGCCCCAGCCACATGCCGCTCTGCCGTGACCGGCTCCTCGGGAACATTGAACCGTGGCAGGAAAGGTATGCCCGTGCGCTCCCGGTCCTCGATGACCTCGCTGACGATGTCGCCGTCGATCACCGCCTTCTGCTGGGCGTATCCGTAGACCATCGCGGAATCACAGATCGTGTTGAGCACCCTCGGCACCCCACCGCTGTGCTTGAAAACGAGGTCGAATGCCTCGGCTGTGAAGACAGTGGCCGAATCGCTGCAGCCCGCGGTGGACAGGCGATAGCGGACGTACTGCTCGGTCTCGCGCCGATCCAGTGGCTCCAGGTGGTAGCTGAATGCGATCCGCTGGACGAGCTGTTCGAGGCCGGGCTGCAGGAGCTTCTCGCGCAGATTCGTCTGTCCCGCCATGATGATCTGCAGCAGTTCATGACCCTCGACGTTCACGTTCGAGAGCAGCCGCAACTGCTCCAGTCCGGCCGGCGAAAGGTTCTGGGTCTCGTCTACCACCAGCACCACCCGCTTGCCGAGCGCGTACTGCTCGACGAGGAAGCGGGTAAAGGCCTCGTACATCTCAGCCTGCGTCCGGCGCCTGGTTTCGATCCCGAACGCGGTGAGGATCCAGCGCAGGAAGTCCCCGTAGGCACTGTGCGTGAACGAGACCAGCCCCAGCGTCACGTCCTGCCCCACCTTCTTCAGCAGGCAGCGGATGAGCGTCGTCTTGCCCGTGCCGATGTCACCGGTGATCAGCGTCAGCATCGCATGGCTGATCAGTCCGTACTCCAGCAGGTGCAGGGCGGCACTGTGACGGCGGCTCGGGAACAGGAACTCCGCCTGTGGGACGATCGAGAAAGGTTTGGCCTTGAGGCCGTAGAACGCTTCGTACACGTCAGGCCTTCCGCGTGGTTGTCAACGCGTGCGCCGGAACCAGCGCCGCCACGATGGCTCTGCCACCCGCTTGCGCCCGTCCTCCGGACTGGTCTTGTTCAGCACGACGCCCAGCAGGTTGGTGGTCGAGCCGAGCAGCTCGGTGGCCCGCTCGAGGTCGTGGTGGCGCGTGTGGCCCTGTGCCGCGACCAGGATGGTTGCGTCCACGTACGGCGCGAACGCAAGCGCATCGGACGCAGACAGGACCGGTGGAAGATCAAACAGGACGATCCGTTGCGGATACCGGTTCTTCAACTCATCGACGAGGTCCTGCATCATCGGCGAGCCGAGCATCTCCGCCGAGTTGGGCAGTGCGCATCCCCCCGGGAGTATGACCAGCCGCTCGATGCCGGGATTGATCATCAGCTCGTGGATCGGCACCTGGTCGACGAGGAAATCCGAGAGCCCCCGCACGGAGCCGAGACCGAAGTAGGAATGCAGTTCAGGCTGGCGCAGGTTGGCATCGACCAGCAGCACCGTGCGGTCGAGTTCGGCTGCCAGGTGGATCGCGAGGTTGATGGCGGTGACCGTCTTGCCGTCGGCGTCGCCCGGGCTGGTGATCGCGATCGCATTCCAGCCGTTGTCGCGCATCGCATGGACGATCTGGGTGCGCAGGATCTTGAAGGCCTGAGTGAACTCGTCGTGCTCGTCACCGGTGATCACGCGGTTGGCGCGCAGTTGGTCTTCGGCCACGCTGACCTGCCGGGTCTTCGTGTAGACAATGTCGACCTGCCGGTTGCGCACCGCCGGCGCCGTTGGCGAACGCGCCGCAGGGACGGCCGGCGCGACATCGACCGCTGGAGCGTCCGCGACGTCCGCAGACGGCTGTGCGGAGGACGGCACCGACGCGTTCGGCACCGGTTGGACGGCAGCCACGTGGGCGGCCTTGATCTGCGGCAGGCCGATCGGCATCACCGGTACGGACCTCGCCGGCATTGCCTGATCATCGGCGGCAGGGGGTGGATTGACGCGGCGTTCGCGCTCGTTCCGCGCCCGCTCCAGTGCCTCACCGATTCTGTCCATGGGATTCCCGAAAAATGAAGTGGTTCAGTGGATCAGAGCCATCTGTAGATGAGCGTGTCGATCGGGGTCAGGAAGAGGTGGACCAGGACCAGGCCGGCCACGATGACCACGAGCGTACCCGCAGCGAATGACCATCGCTGGAGCCGCTTGCGCTCGCCGTCCTCCACGCTGGGCAGATAGGGAACCTGCGCAAGGATCGGCAGCGCCACGTTGCGCGCGAGGTCCCGCGGCCCCTTGATGGAGGAATCGATCGCCTCACGCACCACTCCGATCCCGACTCCACCACCCAGCGCCAGCGCCAGGCCGATCAGGATGATGGCAGTACGGTCCGGCTTGAACGGCTTCTCGGGCAGCTGGGCCGGCTCCAGCAGCGAGAAACGCTCGCCCTTTCGATCCTTTTCGAGCTCTTCGGCGACCTGCGCCTCGAGTTCCTTGCCCTTGATGTCGCGGTACTGCTTCAGGGAATTGTCGTAGTCGCGCACGAGGTCGAGGTACTCCCGCTGCACGTTGGGCGCCGACTCGAGGCGCGCGGCGTAGACCCGCTGGCGCTGGCGCATCTCTTCCCGGCTGGAGGTCAGTGCGCGGGATTCCGAGACGGCCTGCTCGATGGACGCAACGAGCTGCAGGTAGGCCGGATTGTCGGGGCGCGTCTTGCCCGCCGCTGTCGACGCGGCGCTGCCCGATGGCCGCTGCGTGGTGGTCGCCTGCTCGAGCGCGGCGAGCGACTTCTGCAAGCGAAGGACGTCGGGATGCGTGTCGGAGTAGCGCTCGCGTGCGCTGCGAAGCTTTTCACGAAGGGCGACGACCTCCTTCGTGGCCGCCTCGTCGATGCCCACCGAGCCACCCGACTCCTTGATCTCGCGCTCGAGCACCGCGATCTCCCGGGCGACACGCCTCATGTCCGGATGGACTTCCGAATAGCTGCCCGACAGCGTCGTCTGCTGCAGCCTGAGGACACGCAGACGTTCCGCGGGATCCTGGGCGCTCACCCGCTCCCCGGTAGCGGTGACGAGTTCCCGGGACGGGAGGTTGGGCGGGGTGATGGCAAGTTGCGCCTGCAGGAAGCTGCGGCGGTCCTCCAGCATGCGCAGTTCGCGGTCGACGCGCATGATCTCGCTCTCGTTGCGTTCCGCGAGCTGGCTGTTGACCTGCGACGATTCCGGCAGCGCATTGGCGTTGCGCGCGCGGAAGGTAGCGAGGCGGGCCTCCATTTCCTGGAGTTGCGTGGCCAGCCGCTTCGATTCCTCGCCCAGGAATGCGGAGGTCTCCGCCGTGCGCTGCTGGCGTACCCGCACGTTTTCGTTCAGGAACAGCGACACCAGCTCGTTGACCACACGCTGAGCCTTCTGCGGCGACTCCGAGACATAGGCGATGTTGAACGCGATGGTCACCTTTCCGCCGCTGCGCCCGCGGTCTGCGCTGATCGGCGTGAACCTGATGTCCGACCGCATGCGCTCGAGGATCTCGTCATTGGTCTCGCTCCGCCGCTGCGACGGGTAGAGGTCGAACTTCTCGACCAGCTGCAGCAGCGTCGTGCGCGTCAGTACCCGCTGGCTGATCACCTGGATCCGCTCGTCGGCGAACGTGGTGATCGTCGACTTGATGAACTCCTCCGGGATGGACTGCTCTTCAACGAGGATCACCGCGGTAGACCTGTACAGCGCCGGGAGCGCCAGGGCGACGATCGCGGTGATGACGAATATCGCCACCGCGGACGCCAGCATGACGCCGAAGCGACGTCGAATGATGTCCAGGTAGTCGGCGATGCCAAGCTCGGGTCGCTCGGCCGGCAAGACAAGGTCGGTGCCTGGGAGGATGGTCGTCATCTGGTTCATGTCGCGTCCTGCGATAGGTTCATGGCCACAGGCGCCTGTTGGGCCATGCTTTTGAAATCGTGACGAACACCGCCTTCGAGCGGGCGGTGGTTCCGGACAGGTCGGTCTCGGACCAGCGCGCGCCGGCTCCGAGGTTCCAGTTGTCGGGCAACTGGTAGGACAGGCTTGCGCCAAGCGTCTGCAGGGTGCTGTCCGGGCTATTGCCGCCGAAGCCGGACAGGGCGTTGGTCGCCCAGACATATTCCACGCCGCCGCTGAACCGCTCGAGGAACTGATGGTTGAGGTTCAGGCTGACGCTCGTACGCTCGAGCAGTGAACCGGATGCGCCCGGGATGATGCCCCTGTTCGCCGCGGCGCTGACCGCCGTCCGGGGGGTCACCTGGGTCGCGAAGGTGAAGCCGTAGGTGGGGCTGGTCGTCGACGAGTTCTGGTTGTTGACGAGCACCTGGAACGGGAAGAGGCCCGCCAGGCAGAACTCGACGGGCAGCAGGCAGATCGACTGGGAACTGCGCGACTGGATGTCGGACCGCGTCACGCCGACAAAGGCCGAAAGCGTGGTGACTTCGCTCCAGCGCCGGTTCCACGAGAGCTGCACTGCGCGGGTGTCGGAGTCGGTGGTCGCCGGGGTCGTCGAGTACGAGGTCTGCGACACCGACACGCCGACGCCGTCGATCTCGGTCAGGCGATACTGGAAGCCACCGCTGAGCGATCCGGTCTGTGTGTCGACCTGCTGGCTCGCGCCCGCCCCTTGCGTGGTGATGGTCGAATGGCCGTAGCTCGTGTTGAACGAGAGCCGCTCGGTCACCGCATAGCTGTACGACGGAGCGATGCTGAACAGTGTCCGCGTGCCGCTGCCCAACTGGAAGCCACCCGCCGGTTGGGTGGCCAACGTACCGAACTGTCGATCTCGGAAGTAACTGACCGACAGACCGAAAGTGCTGCGCTCGAGCAGGTAGGACCCGTCGAAACGGAATCGAGGGTCGCCCGTCTGCGTTCGCCCCGCGTTCGAATTGGAGAAATGAGTGGCGAAAATGCCTACGTTTCCCGCGACTCGGAGGGTCTCGCTGTCCATCCGGAAGGTCGCTGACGGTCCGACCGAGGAGATCAAGGTCGACACGCCGCGGAAGCCGTAGTTGTCGACGTACTCCTGCCGGGCACTCAAGGCGTAGTCCACCGTCAGGGGAGACGTGATGAAGCCGCCGGTGGCGCTGTCCACGGGACCGCCCGTCGATGCCCCCGACGAGGTCTGGGCCACTGCGGGGGCCGCCACCACCAGCGCGCTGGCGGCCGCGGCCGACAGCAGCGATCGGTGGATGGAGCCGCGCCCGCGGAGAGGGACCCTGCTCACGGCACCAGCACCGTATCGCCAGCCTGCAGCAGTATGTTCTGGTCCATCCGTATCCCGCGCCGGACCTCCCCGAAGTTGAACGGGATGCTGACCTGCTTGCCGCCCTCGCGCCGGAGGATCTGGATCCGGTTCTCGGAAGCGAACGGTGTCAGCCCGCCCGCCATGCTAAGCGCCTGAAGCACATCGACGAACCGGCCGGCCGGCATGTCGCCTGGCTTGTTCACCTTGCCGATGATGTAGATGCGGTTACTCGCGACCCGCACGATCGACACGCTGACCACCGGCGACGGCAGGAACTTCTCCAGCCGCTTCGCGATCTCGTCGCGGATCTCCTCGACGGTCTTGCCTGCAGCAAGCACCTCGCCGATCAGCGGGAACGAGATGCCGCCATCGGGACGCACCAGGGACTGCTGCTTCAGCGCGTCCTCACGCCATACGGTGATGTCCAGCAGGTCTTCAGGGCCGACCCGGTAGTCGCGGTCGGGCGTGAAATCACCGACCGGTTTCGCCGGAGCCGCGGCGGGCGCGGTCTGTGCGGTCGCCGCCAAGGGGGCGTCGGCCGCACGCGCAACATCCAACCCTGCAGCCGGAGGCAGGACCAGCGCGAGCAACCCCAGCGCGGCGAACAGTGCACGGCGCATGAGCGGTCGAAAAGCCGCTGACGCCCCATCGGCGTGAACGGATGACGGGAAACGGCACAGGGTGGGCGAGGAAATCACATCTGCCTCCGGAAGCGTTCCGTTTGCAACCACTCACACGGGTCAGGGTGAGTGGCTACCGATGGCTGGACTGGCCATCAGCCGCAGTCGGACAAAAAATGAGAGGGACTCGCTATAGTCGGACCCGCAAGCCCGACGTGTCCCCGCTGAGAACGCATTCGTGCGCAGTGTTTATGGGCGCAAAATCATTCTACGCGGGACAGGTACTTGTACGACGTGAACTTTTCGCTGTGGTTAAGCGGCATCATTTGGCGTCCGCGGGCGCAAACCCTGCGAAAGGGCCTTGATGGACATGACCTTGGTGTGGCTGGTGTCGGCGTTCCTCATCGTGGCCGGGCTCGTCGGGCTGGTCGCACCCTTCCTGCCCGGCACGCCGCTGATCTTCGTCGGGGTGGCGTTCGCCGCCTGGGCCGAGGGCTTTGCCCGCATCTCGGGCTGGACGGTCGGCTTCCTCGCCTTCCTGACCATCGTCGCCTGGGTCCTCGAGTACGTGGCGGGACTCCTGGGGGCGAAGGCTGCCGGGGCGAGCCGGGCAGCACTGGTGGGCGCGGCCGTCGGTACGGTGCTGGGCGTGGTCAGCGGGCTCTGGGGCCTGCTGTTCTTCCCGCTGATCGGCGCCTTTGCGGGGGAGCTGTACGCCCGAGGAGATGCCTTGAAGGCCGGGCGCGTCAGTCTTGCCACCTGGATCGGCATCCTGATCGGTACGATCGCCAAGGTCGTCATCGGTTTCACGATGGTCGGCATCTTCCTCGGCGCGCTGCTTTTCTAGGCAATAATCGAGGCCTGGTGATCGGCCGTCCAGAGCCGACGCGTCATCCATGGGTGAAGATCCGATGAGCCTCCCGTTGCCTTTCCGCTGTCCTGCCGTCCCGGTCCGCCCGCGCGCGGATCGCGTTTGCCTTGCCGGGACTGCGACGGTGGCCGTCGCCGCCCTGCTGGCCCTGCCCGCAGCCCCGGCGCTGGCGCAGTCCTACCCGGCGAAACAGGTGCGTTTCATCGTACCGTTCGCTGCCGGGAGCGCGACCGACTCGGTCGCCCGGCTGGTCGGCGCCCACGTGACCGAGAGCACCGGCCAGCCGGTACTGGTCGAGAACCGCGCCGGCGCGAGCGGGATCATCGGCGCAGAGGCGGCCGCCCGAGCGCCTGCCGACGGCTACACGCTGCTGATCGGGACGAACACGACCAACGCAGCAAACGCAAGTCTTTTCAAGACGTTGCCTTACAGCCAGCAGAAGGATTTCGCTCCGGTCTCGCTGGTGGGTACCGCCGGGCTGATCGCGGCGGTCCATCCGTCGCTGCCGGTGAAATCGATCACCGAACTGACGGCGCTCGCGAAGCGGAATCCGGGCAAGCTCAACTTCGGCGAAGGCAGCGCGTCCTCGCGTGCCTCGGTCGAAATGTACAAGGAGATGGCCGGCGTCGACTTCCTGCGGGTGCCCTACAAGAGCAACCCCCAGGCAGTGACCGATCTGGTGTCCGGCCAGGTGGTGCTGATGATCGCCGACATGGTGACCCTGCTGCCGCAGGTGAAGGCAGGCAAGCTGCGTGCGCTGGCGGTCTCCACGCCGAAGCGCCTGGCGATCCTCCCCGAACTGCCCACCATGAGCGAGGCGGGCGTGAAGGGCTATGAGCTGACCGTATGGTTCGCCGGGTTCATGCCGACCGGCTCGCCGACCGATGCGATCAAGCGCATGGCGGACCTGTTCGCCGGAGCTGCCCGGACACCGAAGATGCAGGAGTTCTTCGTGAACTTCGGGGGCGCTGCTCAGTCGAGCAGCCCGGAGGAACTCGGCCGTTTCGTCGCCAGCGAAACCGCCAAGTGGGCACGCATCGTGAAGAACGCCGGTATCGCACCGGAATGAACATCCGGCCGCGCTCCGCCACGGTCGGCCCTGGCTCGCCCGCGCTGAGCGCCGACGAACGGGCGACGTTCGAGCGCGACGGGCTGCTGGTCGTACGCGGCTGGTCGGACCCGGCCGTGGTAGCGCAGGTGCGCGACGAAACGAACCGCCAGCTCGCAGCGCGCCAGCCACCGCTTGAACTGGAGGCAGAGGTCGGCTATCCGGGTGCCCCAGCCTCTACCGTCACTGCCGGCGGCCAGACGGTGCGCAGGCTGCTTCGCGCCCACGACCGCGGCGAACCGTTCCGCGCGCTAGCTGCCTCGGCTGCGCTCGGCCAATTGCTGCGCGAGCTGATGGTCACCGACGGCGACCCACAGCCCGTGCTGATGGCCCAGGCGCATCACAACTGCGTGATGACCAAGATGCCGAGCTTCTCCAGCCAGACGAACTGGCACCAGGACGTGCGCTACTGGTCCTACGAGCGCCCGGAACTGGTGTCAGCGTGGTTCGCACTCGGCCGCGAGACCGAAGAGAACGGCTGCCTCTCGTTCATACCGGGCACGCACCGGATGAACTTCGCGCGCGATCGGCTGGACGATGCGCTGTTCCTGCGCCAGGAACGCGAGGACAACCGGGCGCTGCTCGCCACCGCCGTCACGCCGCAGCTCGAGCCCGGTGACCTGGTACTGTTCCATTGCCGGCTGTTCCACGCAGCGGGGCGGAACCGGACGCAGGAGACGAAGTTCTCGCTGGTATGCACGTATCGCACCGGGGACAACCTGCCGCTGCGAGGGACCAAGTCGGCGTCGGTAGAGGATGTGACTGTCGGGTAGCGCAACGTGTTCCGGATCGGCACGCACAGCGAGTTCGATCGCCTGCCTGCGAAGGCTACGCAGGCTATGCGGATACCCATCCCACGCGTCCTACCGTTGCGCCCCGCCGGATCTCCTCGTGCAGGTCCGGCACAGCCTCCAGCGGCACGGTCTTCGTGACCACCGCGTTCACCTTGCCGTCCCTCACCAGTTCCAGCGTCCGCTCGATCTCCGCCAGCGTCACGTAGCGCGACGCGTGGATCTCCAGCCCGCGATGCAGGAAGCGGATCGGATCCACCGGGAAGCTCGGATCTTCGCCGTAGATCGTCGCCGGATGTGATCCGATGATCACCAGCCGTCCGCCCATCGCCAGTGACGCAAGCGATGCAGCCAGCGTGCCCCGCGCGGCGACGATATCGATCACCGCATCGACGCCTTCACCCCCGGTGTGTGCCATCACCTGCGCGGCCAGGTCACCGGTCGAGGCGTCGATCACCACGTCGGCGGCACCGATCGAGCGGATGAACGCCAGCTTTTCTGCACCCACGTCCGCAGCCAGCACCCGCGCGCCGCACAGCCGGGCCATCTGGATCATGTGGATGCCCACGCCTCCGGCCGCGCCGATCACCAGCACGCTGTCTCCGGCGCGCAGCCGCGCCTCCTTCACGCAGGCGTGGAACGGCGTGGCGATGGCGTCCGAGGCCACGGCCGCATCGATGTCCGACACACCGTCGGGGATCGCGACCACGTTGCGCTCGGGCAGCGAAACGTACTCGGCATAACCGCCGTCGCGGTTCTGGCCGACATTGCCCCTGGGTGCCAGGCAGAGCGTCTCGCGGCCGCTGCGGCAGTTCCGGCAGTTGCCACAGGTGATGTAGAAGTGATTGGTGACGCGCGTGCCGACCTTGATGGTGCGCACGCCCGAGCCCACCGCCACCACGGTGCCGGCGATCTCGTGTCCGGGAATGCGCGGGTAGCGGTCGACCCGGCCTGGCGTGGCCAGCAGGTTGACCACGGTCAGGCCGACACCGCAGGCGCCCACCTTGACCAGCACGTCGTTCGTGCCGATCGCTGGCAAGGGCACGTCCTTCAGCACCAGCGGTGCACCGAACGCGTCGAGCACCAGGGCCTGCATCGTCGAGGGAATCGATGCCATCACGGGCGCTTGAAACGCAGCACGTAGATGCCGTGGTTCTTGTCGGAGAGGAACACGTTGCCGCGGGCGTCCACCACCACATCCTCGGACTGCGTGACCAGACCGGTCTTGGGCAGCGGGCCGCGTCGCTCGACCGGGTCGGGCGGGATGAAGTAGCCGATTTCCTGGGGCTGGCGCTCGATCGAGATGTCGTACACGCGCAGCCCGGCATTGAACCAGGTGATGAACACGGTGTTCTCGTCCTGGTAGAGGATCTCCTGGTACTGCGGCTGGTGCTGGTTGTGCGGACCGAAGCGCCCCGGACGGTGGGCGAAGCTCTTGTAGGGTGCGTCTTCAGGCGGGATCGGCAGCGGGAACAGGGAGATCAGCCGCGGGCGCGTCTCGACAGCGACGTCGATGATCGCGCCGAACTGCAGCGGCTCGTCGCAGCGCTCGGCGATCGCCTCGGAATTCACCACCACCAGCGGCCGGCCGGTCAGCGGCAGCGCGGTATGCACGGCGATGCGGGAGGCGAACGGGGGCGAGAACGGCAGGTCGCTGATCATCGTCGGCCGAGTCACGTCCGAGATGTCCAGGATCACGAAGCCACCGCCACTGTAGGGCAGATAGGCGCGGTCGCCCTTCACGTAGGCGCCGCCGTGCAGCGCGGTGTCGGCCGGCGCACCGGTCTCGCCACCGGCCGTCCACTGGCCCTTGCGCCACCAGCGCGACACCTCGCGCGGGTTGGCCGGATCGCTGATATCAACGATCTGGTAGATGTGGCCTTCGTACCCTTCGGGCAGCACGGTGGCGTGCACGTAGCGGCCACCGGCGTAGAAGTTGCGGTGCGTACCCTTGCCGCCGGTCTTGTAGTGGCCGAGGAGCTTCGGGTCTTCCGGGTCGGCGAGGTCCCAGATCAGGAAGCCTTCACCGAACGGCTGGCCAGGCACGTCGCCCCAGCCCGGCATGATCCGCTCCATGGAGGTGACCATCTTGCCGTCGGCGATCTGCACCTGCAGCGTCCAGGTATTCGGGGTGCCCTCGACATAGCGAACGAAGCGCGGCGCAGCCGGGTCGGTGACCTCGACGATCGAGAAGCCGCTACACCAGAACTGCGCGGTGTACAGGTACCAGCGTTCGCCGGCACCCGTGGACGGATTGCCGGGCACGCGGTGCAGCGCCATCTTGAAGCCGGGGCGACCCTGCAGGTCGGTGTAGCCGACGGCTTCAAAGCCCTTGCTGTAGGCCTTGCCAGGCGGAAACGGGTCGGGGATATAGTTGGCCACGGGCGGATTCCTGTGCGGTCAGTCGAGGCTGATGCCGAGTTTGCGGCCGAGCGCGCCCCACTTCTTCGCCTCGGCGCGGATGAGTGCTGCGAACTCCGCCGGGGTGTTGCCCACCGGCTCGTTGCCGCCATCGATGATGATCTTCGACACCTCGGGCCGCCGCAGCACGGCGACGATCTCGCGGTGCAGGGTCTCGACAATCGGCCGGGGCGTCTTGGCCGGGGCGAAGAACCCGTACCACACCACCGAGTCGTAGCCGGGCAGGCCGGACTCCGCGATGGTAGGCACGTCGGGGGCGATCGGCGAGCGGCGGGTGCCGCCGGTGGCCAGCAGCTTGATCCGCCCGGCCTTCACGTGCGGCAGCGTGGTGAAGATGTTGGCCAGCGTGAACTGCAGCTCGCCCTGGATCAGCGCGGTGGTCAGCGGCGCCGCGCCCTTGTAGGCGATGTGCGTGGTCTGGATGCCGGCCATTGCGTTGAGCTGCTCGGTCATCAGGTGCGGCGCGCTGCCCGGGCCCGACGAACCGTAGTTGAGCTTGCCCGGGTTGGCCTTCGCGTAGGCCACGAACTCCTTGAAGTTGTTCACCGGCAGGCTCGGCGTGGTCAGCAGCACCAGCGGCGACTCGGTGGCCAGCGTGATCGGCGCGAAGTCGTTGATCGGGTGGTAGGGCAGCTTGGCGAACAGCTCGGCGCTCATCGCATGCGTGGAGAACACCGTGAGCAGCGTGTAGCCATCCGGCGGCGCCTTGGCGACGAGGTCGGTGCCGACGATGCCCGAGGCAGCAGGACGATTGTCGACGATGAACTGCTGGCCCAGGCGCTCGGTGAGGTTCGCGCTGACCAGCCGGGCGATCGCGTCCGAGCCGCCACCCGGGGCGAGCGGCACGATCATCCGTACCGGGCGGGCGGGATAGTTGGCAGCCGGGGCGGCGGCGAGCGCGCTGCCCGCCGCGGGAACCAGCACGGATGAACCCAATGCCTGGACAAGGCGACGCCGCGTGTACATCTGTTGACTCCTCCGGGGGACTGTCTGCGTTTACGGCTCCGCACGGCGAGGTGCGGCGCCAGGGTCGGATGCGAGTCTCGCCGATCGCGGGGCGGGGCGTCAAACGGCGGGAGAGGCGGACGCTTCGATTCGCGCCCGCGCGGCAACTCGTGGCTAAGCCATCGAATTGCCGCTCAATACGGGAAGCATCGCCCTTTCCGTTGGCGCAGAATGGCGAGTGCCGGATTCAGGACTCCCTCAGCCCTCTCGTCCGTGCCCTGATGGTCGCAAGGTAGCAATGCTCCGCGCCAGCGGGGCGACCGCGTACGGCCTGCCCAATGAGGGTACAGAACGACCCACTGTCGCCCCAGGCTTCAAGTCCACCGCTGACGGCGCGTGCCGCGGAGCTGAAGCACTTCCGGCGCTGGGCAACCGAGATCTCGAAAGACGTTCCCGCTGCCTCGGATGAGATCGATCGATGCTTCCATCTCAGGCATGGCGAAGTTCTGGAACACATGCAGGACCCACACATCCTCGCCTGCGTGAGGCGCGTAGACGATACGGTAAGCATTGCCATCGTGGCTGCAGCGAATCGCGAGAGCCCCGGAACCCAGCCCGTGGAGCGGCGCTGCGATCGCGGCCTTTCCGCCGTCTGCCGCAATGCCCAGCGCGTTCGCAGAGACCTCGCGCACCCGCTCCGGAAGATCATCGAACGCCTTGCGCGCAGGAGAGCGGCATGAAACTGCTCGTTTGCAGACCATTGAATTCCGATTGGCCTGGTTTGGCAGATCTACCAACCCTCTGCAATCTGCCATGCCTTCCATCGCGAAGCGCCTGTCAGCCCTGGTGCGTACGGATGACAATGCGCGTCAAGACCGTCGATTACGCACTCGGAAAACCGGGCATACGCCAGGAATCTCTCCGAGATCAGAGGCCCAGCGCACCGGTCCGCCGCGCCAGCACCTCGATGACCTTCCTCGCATAGCGGTCGCGCAGTACCGCGCTGCCAGCGTTGTACGCACCCACGGCCGTCCACGTATTGCCGTGCATCCGCATCTTCTGTGCAAGCACCCAGGCGCCCACGTGCACCGAGACGCAGGGATCGAGCAGGTCGCGCGCGGCGATGCCGTAGCGGCGAAGTTCCGGCAACCACAGGCTGTTGATCTGCATCAGCCCGATGTCGACCGAGCCATTGGCGTTGCGGCCGATGGCGGTCGGGCGCAGCCCGCTCTCGACCTCGGCGATGGCGACGAGAAGCCAGGGGTTTACCTGGTGACGCCGGGCAGCCTGTTCCCAGCAGGTCGCAGGTGCCGAAGAGTCGGGTATGTGCAGCACGGTCTCTGCCGAGGCCACCCACGGGAACGCGACGAACGCCCACAGGGCTGCGGCGATCCAGGCACGGATGGCTTTCGCCCGGTTCACCTGGCGTTCACGGTCGCGGTTCGAGGCCGCCAGAGGACGACGGCGCGACTGGAATGCCTGGCATGCCCGCCGCCACAGGTGCACCCGGGACGCCAGCCCGCGCTACGCCACCGCCTGGCAGACCGCTTCCCGGAAGGCCAGGCTGTGGCCCGAGCACACTCAGTGGGTTGCGCGGATCCACTGGACCGATTGGCGGAAGGGAAGGCAGCGGTGGCAACGGAGCAAATGGACCAGGCGACGCTTGTCCGAAGGGTGCCTGCACCGGCGGCCCGGCCGGCCGTGGCATCGTGCCGGCGACTGCGCCCGCCTGCGGCTGCCCGGGCGGTGGGCGGCGATCGATCGCCGCGATCACCGCCGGGTTGCGCGGAAGTTCCACAGCGTTGCCGTCGATCATCACGGTACGTTCGGTGATCAGGCCGATTCGCCGGCCCATCCAGTCGTCACCTTCGGCGACCGTCGTGGCGCTGCCGCCGGCCTGGACGATTGCGCGACGCTGTTCGCCGTTGCGCACGATCGCCAGGACCTGCGGTGGCTGCGGACCTGGTACCACCGGTGCAGTTGCCATCGACGTGAGGGGGACTGCGCCTCCGTTGCCAGGCGGGGTGGCTGCCGGCTGGATGGGACTCGCCGGGCGCGCCGGCGTCCGGGGTGCTGCCGCCTGCGGCCGCGCAGCAGCCGGCGGCGAAGCCGCAGACGCCCCCGGCCCGAACATCTCCGACTGCAGTCGCCGCTCTTCCTGATTGCGACGGATGGGCGCCAGCGAAAGATTGTTGCGGATCGCCGCCTGCTTGGCCTCCTCCTCGAGCAATTGGGTCTCCAGGCGCATCTGCTCAAGCCGCCGCTGGGCGTTCTCGAATGCCAGGGGCTGGCCAGTCAGCGGATTCACGGTGGCAGGCGCAGCCGCACCGGCCGGGGAACAGGCAATGGCGACGAACGACAGCAGCGCGGGCAGGGATCGGTTCATGGTCACTCCGGCAACTGGAAACGGGTCTGTACTTCAGGTCACAGCGTGCCCACGGCGCTCACGCGCAGCACCGTACCGCCGGGCAGCGTGGTGACGATCGCGGCGGTGAACGGCGGGACCTGCTGCGTGGCATCGGTGTTCTGAGGGTTGCGCACGAGGTTGCTGCAGTTGTCGTACTGCATCACCTGGCCATAGAGATCCGTAACATCGGCCACGGACAGGCCAAGGATCGACGCGGGACCGGTTCCGGATGCGATCAGCGGCGAGGGCGCGCCACACGCGGAAAGCGGCATCGAGCCTCCGAGGTCCCAGCGCTCGGCCGGCGTGCCACCGCTGGCGAAGTAGTTGATGGAGGCATCGCGGCTTGGATCGGCCTGCGCGCGCGTCTGGAAGTAGGTCTGGTAGGCGGCAGCGACGACCTGCATACGCGCGAGCGTCTGGCGCAGCAGGTCCGCCGCCAGGTTGAAGCCATCGACCAGCACGCCCTCGTCGTCGCCGCAGAGCGTGAGTTCTCCGGCGTCCGACAGTCCGGTGGCGCAGTTGCCAGCGGTGTCGAGGCGGCCATTCGCGCCTGGCGCGACGATCGCCACGATCCGGTAGAAGGTGTCGACACCACCGATCGTACGCATCAGGCGCGGCGTCATCAGCAGGCACATCGGCGCGGCAAAGCCATCGCGAAAGGCGGTGGAAGCCGACTGCGACAGGTAACGGGCAAGCGGCGCCAGCGTGGCCGGTCCGCTGCCGCAACGCCCGGTCGCACCGTCGGGCCTGACCGGGTCGATCGTCCCGCCGGGCAGCACGAACCGCGCACCGGCTTCACCGTCGACCAGCACCGGGTTGTCCCGGTAGGCCGCGAGGAAGGCCTGTCGTACCTCGGCGAGCTGGCGCCGGTTGTCGAGGCCGCCCTGGAAGGCGAGCATGGGCCCGAGGATGTCGAGCACGAACAGCACCAGCGGGATCATCACCGCGAGCACGATGGCCATTTCGGTGAGGGTGAAGCCTCGCGCGCGGCGTCTCATGCACCGGGCCCTCCGAGCCCGGACTGCATCAGCCAGGCGAACTCCTCCGCCGGATGCGCCACGTAGCGGGCATCCTCCTCCGCGATCTCGCCGCGTCGCACACGATCGGCAAGCTGGGCGGTCATCTGGACATGGCCGTCCCGCCGACCCTGCGCCATGATGCCGCGCAACTGTCCGGTAGTCCCCTGCACGATCTGCTGGCGTACGGCAGGCGTGCTCACCATCAGTTCGCAGACCAGTGTCTGCGTGGCATCGTCCCGACGGCGTACCAGCGCCTGCGACAGCACGGCGATCAGGACATTGGCGAACACGCTGCGTGCCCAGGGCATCTCGTCCGGGGCGAAAAGGGACAGGACGCGTTCGACGGCCTCGGATGCATTCGGCGTGTGCAAAGTGGCAAGCACGAGGTGACCGGTCTCGGCCGCAGAGAGCGCAGCATGCATCGTGGATCGATCTCGAATCTCGCCGATCACGATCACGTCCGGATCCTGGCGCATCGCCGCCCGTACCGCCCCGGCGAAATCAGACGCATCGACACCGACCTCGCGCGCACTGATATGGCCGATCGGCCGTCCGCCCCCGGGACAGTCCATCCGGTCGATCCGGTACTCGATCGGATCCTCGATGGTAAGCACGTGCAGCGCACGACTGCAGACCAGGCGCCGGACCAGCGCTGCCAGCGTGCTGCTCTTGCCGCTGCCGGTCGGCCCGGTTACCAGCAGCAGCCCGCGCGAGCGATCGACCAGCCGCCGCAGCAGGACTGGCAGCCCCAGCGTATCGAGGTCCGGCAGGGAGTCCCTGAGCCTGCGCAGCGAGACGCCCAGGTTTCCGCCGGTGCGCAGGTGCAGGTTTCCGCGCAGTCGGTACAGGCCCAACGTGGCCGAGAAGTCCATTGCCCCGCCGTCGCGCAGCCGCAGCGTCCGCCGGAGCGCCTCGGCGCTCGTGCCCGCAGAACCTTCGAACGGAACGAGGTTGCGCAGCAGTTCGAACAGCGCCGCCTCCTCCACCGCTGCTCCGTCGGCGACCGATAGCAGGCCACCGCAACGCTGCCGGACCGGCTCGCCAACCGCGAGGTGCAGGTCGGTCAGATCGTCCCTGGCGGACAGCAGTCGCACCACCATCGACTCCAGCATGGAGATGGCCATGGGCGAACTCACGGCGCCGCGACGGCGAAAAGCGGCAGCACGCTGCCCCAGGGGGTGGTGGTGCGCAGCGCGAGGGAAAACGGCATCGCCGCGGAAGCGTCGGTACCGTTGCTGGCCTCGACTACCCCACCCCATGCATTGACGGCGAGCAGCGGGTCGATGCCTGCGGCACGCGCGAGGCCGGACGCCTCGATCGGCGAGTAGTCTTCGATGCAAGGCAGTTCACCGGGCGCTGGCACCGCGCAGCGCACCGCGCGGAACCGGTTGATGCCGATGTCACGCGATGGATCCGAAAGCAACCGCGCGCGATACACGGACTCCAGTTGCCGGGCGAGACGGTCGAGGCGGGCGCGGGTCTCGGCCATCGCGCCAGCCTGGAGGTCGAATCCCGAAGCGACGACCCACCGCGCGCCGGGCGATGCCGTGAACTGCCCGGTCGACGTGTCCAGCGCCGATGCGTCAGCCTCGGCCGGTAGCCAAGCGGCCAACACGCGGTAGGCAATGCCGTCACGGGATAGCCGGTCGCTCACGGACAGACGCAGCCCCCAGCGGGGCACGATTCCAGCCTCGCGCATGACGAGGTCTGCGCCTGGCGCCTCCACCACGCGGTCCACCGTTGCGAGTTCGCGCGCATACCAACCCAGCAGCGCGGCGCGGACCTCCTGGAGCCACGCCTGCTGTACCCGCGCGAGGCCGTCGGCCTGGACACGCGTACCCAGCGTGGCCCAGCCGACAACGATGCTGGCCGCGATGGTCACTACCGTAGCCACCACTGCGAGCACTGCATGGCCGGACTCCCCATTTCGCATGGTGCTGCCTCAGCCCTGTGCGCTGTGGAACAGCATGTCGAAGGTCCCGGTAGTCGCCGCGCCTGAACCAGGCGCGCCGCGGCAGCGAAACCGGTCGAACCCGACCGTCGTATCGTTGCTGCCGTTGCACTCCTGCAGGAGTTCCAGGATCTGTGCGTTGGGCACGCCGGTCGAGCGCGTGAAATAGCGCTGGCCGATGCCGCCGGTCTCCCGCTGGATCGACACCACCACGCCGGACATGATGCTGTTGACCAGCGCATTTCCGTCGGTGTTGTAGTCGGTCGGCTGCATGTAGGGCTGCTTCCAGTTGCCTGCAGGGACATCGACGCCGCAGAAGGTATTCGCAGCCTGGTTCGCCGCGTTGTCGAACAAACCGCGTACCTGGCGCGGGATGCAGTTGGTGTTCGCGTTCATGCGCAGCGCCGCTTCGCCGACGGTCCGCTGGAACGCGAGCAGCGCGGCGTTTCGGCTCTGTCCTCCGACGCCGAAGAAATAGCCCACGCCCACCGCCAATACCAGCAGCACTGCCACCACGATGCCCAGTTCGACCAGCGTGAAACCGCCGGAACGACGCTTGATTCCGATCTCTCTGCCCACGTTGCCCTCCGTCGTGACTGCCTGTGAGTGCGCCCTGCGGCGCGATGGATCGTGATCCGGTCGGATCACACGTTGCGCAGGCCGATCGCCATGATCGGACCGTACGAAAGGAAGAAAGCGACCACGATGCCGGCCGCGAGCACCAGCATCGAGGCAAAGAACAGGACATCCGAGAGCCGTGCGGACAGTCCGATCACGTCCTCCTCGAATTCGCGCACCATGCGTTCGAGTTCGTCGGGCACCCGTCCGGACTCGTCTGCCGCCGCCACGTCGGTGGCCACCAGCGGCGGGAAGCCGGCGCGCACGACCGCCTCGCGCATGAACACGCCGGTCTCCAGCAAGTGACCGAAACGAGCAAACCAGCCACGCGTATCGGAGCGGCGCGCGGCGTCGCGCACAACGATCGCGGCGGTGGCGGGCGGGATCCGCGCACGCAGCAGTTGCGCGAATCCGTTCCACAGGGCGGCCAGTTCGGCCTTGACCGAGAGCTCCCGTACCAGCGGGAGCGACTCGGCCACTTGGCGGCAGGTCGATGTCCGGGTGAACGCGAACAGCAGCACCGGCAGCGTGACGAAGATCGTCCAGGCCAGGGTCAGATGATCGTTGATCGCGCGGGTGAACTCGAAGTAGTTCACCGCGAACGGAGGCATGCGTGCGCCGGTCTTGGAGAAGAACTCCAGTGTCTTCGGCGCGGCCACGGTGACCACCACGAACAGGAACACATAGAGGAACGCGAAGGTGGCCACCGGGATGGCAATCACCCGGGACAGCGAACCGCGCAGGGTGCGCTGCGTACGCACGTCATCGGCGAGTCGCTTCAGCGTCTCAGGCGTGCTGCCGGAGACCTCGGCGGCCCGCACCAGCATGCTGTCGCGCCTCGGGAAGCCGGCAAATGCCATCGCCGCGTGCAGTTCGGATCCGCCCAGGCACTGCTGCTGCATGGCCAGCGCCGCCTGCCTGAGCTTAGGATCCCGGAGGATGCCGCGACAGCTCTCCAACGCCTTGGGCGCCGGCGTGCCATTGCCCAGGCGCTGGCCGAATGACCGGTAGAAGCGCTCCAGGTCGCGAGCGTCGAACCCGCTGGAGATCCAGTTGCGAAGCGTCGCCGACGGATCCAGTCGCAGTCGAGTCGCGCGGACCCGGTTGGTCTTGAGCCGGGAATACGCGAAATCCCGGCTTTCGGCATAGACGACGCCGTGCACTGGCGCATTACCGGTATCGTATCCGCTGTAGTGGAAGGCGAGAAGCATCGTGGATCGGATCTTCGGCGACGTCCACCGGCAACACGATCGGTGAACATCAGGGGTTCAGTTCGAAACCTCGTTCTCTGAACGCGGGCGGGTCAGGAAGGTGGGTCAGCTACTCGACGCAGTTCATCGATGGACGTGATGCCCCGCGCGACCAGCCGAAGGCCGCACGCCCAGATCGAACGCCCGGGCGGCACGCCAGCGCGTGCGATCTCGCGGGCGGTCGCGCCGCGTTCGACCAGGTCGCGCACGTCGCGATCGATATCGAGCAGTTCGTAGATGATCCGGCGGCCGCGAAAGCCGCTCCATCCGCAGCGGAGGCATCCGACCTGGCGCATCGGGTTCCATTCGAGGTCGGCCACCCACGCCGAGCGACGCCGCTCGGCGTGCGTTTCCTCGCGTGCATCGGAGGCGCAGCAGTCAGGGCAGAGTACCTGTACGAGCCGCTGCGCCAGCACACCGCGCAACGACGCCGCGAGGTTCTCGGACGTGACACCGATGTGCCGCAGCCGGGTGACCGCCAGCGCCGCCTCGGTGACGTGCAGCGTCGTGTAGACCAGGTGCCCGGTGAAGGCCGCGGAGATGACCCGATTGGCCACGTCGAGATCTTCCCGGATCTCCCCCATCAGGATCACGTGCGGCGCCATGCGCAACGTGGCGTTAAGCATGATGCGCACGCCCTCGCCCTCGGCCACGTCCGCCGGGACCTCCATCTGATGCCACATGGAATGGCGATACTCGATCGGTTTCTCGATGGTCCGGATCGAGCGCTCGATCGGATCGATCTTCTTCATCATGGCGTACAGCGACGTAGTCTTCCCGGACCCGGTAGGGCCGCAGACGACCACCAGCCCGGTGCTCGAACGGCTGTAATTCAACAGCTGGCGCTCGACCTGCTCGTCGAATCCGAGCGCATGGAAATCCGCCTGTTCGGCCTGCCGGTCAAGGACGCGCACGACGGCTTCGCGCTCGGAGTGGCTGCGACCCTGGTTGAGTTGCAGCCGGAAGCTGTAGCGGTCGGTGATGTCGGCGAATTCATCCTTGAGGCCACCGATGATCCCGACGTTGGCCTCCTGAGGGTTGCGGGCAAGCGCGTCGGCGCTGGAGTTTTCCGAGACGAGCTTGTTCAGTATCTTGTCGAACAGGTCTTCCTTGATGGCCGCGAAGAGGTGCCCTACGCCGTTCACGTGCAGCTTGACCTTGCCCACGCCGGCCAGAGTCTTGTGAAGGAAGATGTCGTTCGCGCCGACATAACAGGCATGCCGGATCAGGCGACCGTAGATCCACTCGACCTCGTTGCCGTCCTGCACATCCGAACCACGCGCCGCGCGCTGGCGCTCCTCCCACTGCAGCACCGCAGCCCGGAAGGCCTCTTCGGTACGGGCGAAATGTCGACGAAAGACGGTCTCGATCGTGCGCGGGGATGCGATCACCACCTCTACCCGATACGACTGCCAGCGCGTCTGCGCCTCCAGGATCTTCTCGGGTTCGGCGACGGCGACCACCAGACGGCCATCGACCCGCCCCGCCGGCACGTACCCGCTGAACTCCCCGACGGAAAGGTCCTCAAGCTCTGATGGATCGATCCGGTCGACATGGTCCTTCGGGAAGTACTGGCGGCCGTTCTCCTCGGCCAGGGCCTGGGCCATGGTCTCAGCGCTGATCAGCCCGAGGTCGAGCACGACCCGCGTGAGGGACGTTCCAGTGGCAGCGGCGAACTGGAGCGCGGCGCGGATGTGCGACTCCTTCACCCCGAGTTTGCGCAGCCGGTGGTCCATTCCGACCTGTGCCGTGACCAGTCGTTCCGACTCGCTCAGCACCACGCCGCTGCACTGCCGCTCGAGGGCAGCGTCGATGTCGGCGCGGCTGCATAGTCCGAGGGTGACCAGCAGGTCGCCCAGCGGTGCGTGCGACCGCGCCTGCACTTGAAGGGCCTCCTGCAATGCGGCGCGAGTGATTGCGGTGTCGGCCAGCAGCAGCTGGCCGAGGAGCGTCGTTGCCCCGGAGCTCTCTGGCCGCCGGGCCGCGGCGGTCACGACCGGGTCTGCCCTGCCCGGCTCCGCAACGCCGAGGGTATCGGCCCCACCGAACCATCGCGCGCGGAGGTCCATCTCAGCCTCCGAAGACAGTGAGAGTGAGCTCGAAGCTTCGCTCCGATGCGACGAAAGCGGTCACCGCAACCGGCAGCGCGCGGAAACTCGAGACGAAGTCGCGCAGGCCCTGGTAGTTCAGGTAGGCGCCCTTGATCCGCACGCTGACCGCGCGCAGTTGCCCACCGGAATAGGGCACCGGACGTGCCATTTCGGCGAGCGGCGTCACTCGGGTCACGCCCGACCCGGTGGTAACGGCGAGCGATTCGATGCTGATCGCGTCGCTGACGCGCCGCTCCATGGCGGCCGACACAGTCTCGGCCAGCGCACGCTCGAGCAGCTTGCCAGCGTGCGGATCCGTTTGCCGTGCGCTGGCGATGTCGCGCACCCGCGCAGAGAGTGCCTCGAGCGAGGTACGTTCCGACTCGAGGCTTACTGCCTGCGCCTGGGCCGAAACGACTTTCGGCTGTTGCCCGCGGGCCGCGAGGGCGCTAGCGAGGCAGCATGCCAGCAAGAGCGGAATCAGGATGGTCGCAACGGACGATGAGCGAGATCTCATTCAAGGCTCCTGGGGCATTCAGGCCACTTCGCACGCAACCGACCGGCGGAGCGATGGACAGCGCCGACGCGACCTGCGAGCGGTCAGTGGCCGCGTTCACGCTGGGGCGGTTCTGGAAGGTCATGCGCGGCCGGGTGAAAGGCACGGTGATCGTGTATTCCGCGACCCGGCCGCGGGCTTCGAGCGAGACCCGGGCGCCGGACCGCCACAGTTCCGCCGCGCGGTCGAGCAGCGCGACCGGATCCAGACTCAACTCCTGTGCGAGCGCACTCGGCCGGTCCCGCATCAGGGCTCCGAGCTCGAGTTGCAACCGTTCGATGTCCTGGCGGGCGTGGCGGGCGACCGACTCGGCCTCGCGGATGCGCAAGGTCGTATCGAACAGGTTTGCCGCTGCGCCGAGTGCGAGCACCGCGCTAACCGCAAGCATCCCGTGGCGGATGTGGCGCAGCGCGATCCCCGCCCACTCTGGCTCGGCCGGATAGGACTCGACTTCCGCAGCTGCGACCAGAACGTCGGCCGCATTGAACAGGATCCAGGGCGCGTCCTCGGGCAGTTTCTGCTCGTAAAGCACCAGCCTGGCAATATCGCGTACCGGCTCGTCCGTGACGCTGCAGACCACGGCCGGCTGCAGCATCGGATCGGGGATCACCACGCCGATGACCAGGCGCTCCCGTGCCAGACGGGTGGGCGATGCCTCATCGGCGCGCGGGCAGAGATCGATCAACACGGCGAACGGTCGCCCGCTGCGTGCGGCCGGCGACTGGCCCGCGTGGTGCAGGAGCCGATCCACCAGCATCAGCCCGGGCGCCACCGCGGTGATCCGTGGCTGGGCGGACCGGGCTTCGTCATTGGCAGCCGGCTGGAAGGGTTCGTCCCCGGAAAGCGAGTCTAGGTAACCCACCGGGGCTGCGTAGATCACGCCATCCCGCTTCGACCGGTTCACCACGCGCACACGGTCGAGCGACAGCCCTTCCCGCACCACGAACGACTTGGCCGCCTCGGTAGAACGCGGGCTGCTGGCCAATCGACGCTCCTCCGGATGGAAGGCGATCACCCGCACCGACTCGCCACGAGGCAGAGGGCCGGCACCGTCCACGTTTACCTGCCAGTGGGCAAGGGTCCGGCTAGTGAGGAAGGTGGTCAGGCAGACCGACTCTGCGCTTGCCATGGGCTCAGAGCGCCTCGGAGAACAACGCGTCGTAGGCCCCGCCGGGGATGACCGTCGCGCGCAGCAGCAGCACCACCTCGCGCGCGACGGTACGCTGGTTTCGCCTGCTGAGGATGTCACCGGCCACCGGGGTGTCGACGAGCCCCGGTACGCCGGCGCGGGTCTCGTCGCCGACCGAACTGCGTATGCCGCCGAAGATCAATGTATTGCCGGATCGTGCAACCACCTGCATCAGCGACTGGTTCGTCCGCTGGACCGGTGCGGTGACCCGCGAACCTGCGCCGATCTCGAAGGTCTGGAACTCCTGCACGCGGTTGAGCACTGGAACGATCGTGAGCTGTACCTCGGTGTCGGACAGGATGTCCGGTTGCAGCGAGAGCGTCACGCCGTCGACCGCAAAGGCCGCTGCAGCGCTGGTCGTCGTGGTGCCACCCGCAGCACCTGCAACGATGGTGGACGCCACGGTCGGCACATACGGAATCTGCTGGCCATCGAATATCACCGATGGCGTATTGTTCATCGCGAGCACTCTCGGCTGCGAGATGACGCGCACGTTGGTGTACTGCTGCAGGGCGCGCAAGACCACGGATATCGACCCGCGCGTCACGTTGGCGCTGGCCGCGGGGCTGAAGCCAGGCACCGAGATCGCACTGGCACCGAGCAGGGAAACCGTTCCGGTGGACGTCCCCGAAAGCACGCGCGTCCAGTCGATCCCGTAGCGGAACTCGTCGGTCAGCGTGACCTCGACGATCGAAGCTTCGATGTCCACCCTGCGCATCGCTACGGCAGAGAACCGGTTCAGGAACTGAGACACCCGCCCCAGCGCAGCGCCGTTCGATCGCACCGTGATGAACCCCATCTCCGGCATCACCTGGACCTCTGCGTTCGCACCGGCGAGGTCGCGCAGGAACTGCGTAAGGCCAGCCGCATCGGTCTGGAAGCGCCCGGTCACCGTGAACTGCGCCAGCACACCCGAACTGGACGGCGACGCACCTTGGGCAGTGGCTCCAGATGCTCCGCCGCCAAAACCACTGGCTGCGCCACCGGCGACCGAGGATGCACTGCCACCGCCTTGCACGGTGGGCGAACCACCGACCGAGTACTGTGCGGAGAGCCGCTGCATTACGTGCAACGGAAGCCGGAACGTGTAGGACGCGGTATCGGCCACGGTCACTGTACGGCTCGTCCGGTCGATCACGAGCGCGAAACCCGCCGCAAGCGCCAGGCGGCGCATCGCCGCCTCCGGCGTCAGGTCGCGCAGGTCGACGGTGACCGGGCGGTTAACCTGCACGCCTTCCATGAACAGCACGCTGTACTGGTGGTCGCGGGCCACGTTGGAGAGCAGCGCACCGAACGACACGCCCGAGGCGGCCACCGAGACATCTCCCGCCTCGGGCGTGGCGACCACCGCACGCACGCGAATGGGATCCTCCGGTCGCTCCGTCAGAACCTCCCGTGCCTCCGACTGAGGCTCGAGCGCGGCCGCGACCATCCGGCGCGATTCGGCCGAGGCTTCGGCCCGGCGCTGCGGAAACGGACTGGCGCAGCCCGCGAGCAGCGAAACGACCGCAAGTGCGGCCAATGCGCGCATGGGTCCGTTTGTCTTCAGATCATGCATCCGTCGTGGGTAGCTCATGTCCGCCTCATCGCGCCTGTTCAACCACCAGCAACCGGCCGCCGTGCATCTCGCCGCGCAGCCCCAGCCGCGCAAGCGCACGGCGCAGCACCTCGCGCAGGTCTTCACCGTCCACCTCGGCGAAGGCTTCCACCATGAGCAGGGGCACGGACCGGAACTCGACCTCCACTCCGTGCGGCTTCAGGTAATCGCGCAGGGTCGCCTGTACGCTGCGGTTCGGCAGAAATGAAAGGCGCTTGTCCGGCGTCGCGGCTGCAGCAACGTGCTGCGTCGGTCTATGGACCTTCGATGCCTCAGCCTCAAGACCGACCGCCAGCGGGGTATTGCGCCATGCATCGTCCTGCGCCCTGGCGCGGTCAGATCCGGGCTCCGCCTGCTCGGTCGGGGCTGGGGATGCGGCATCTGCAATGGCCGCCGGCGGGCAGGGCGCTGTCTCGCGCAGCGCCACCACGTGTACGACCGGGGCCGCTGGCGGCTGCACCTGCTCGATGATCGATCCGGGTTCGACGCCTGACGCCACGAGCAGTTCCCTGAGGCGTGCCGCGCGAAGGCGCGTGATCGGTGAGTCGGCGCGAGCCGCCTGGGAGAGGATCGTGACCGTGCTGGCCCCGCGGGCGATCGCCACCATGCGCGCGAGGTAGTCCACGCCACCAGGCTCGGTCTGCAGCACGCCGGTTCCGAAGGGTATGGTCACACGCTGCGTCCCGGTCGTGGGAGCCACGCAGGTATCCGGGATCGCTGCGCGCCGAACCGGTCCGACATACTCGATGACCGTCCGGGCACTGCTTTCAGCAGAGGTCACGAGCTCGAATCGGCCAGGCAGACCACGGACGACCAGGTACGGTCTCTGCACCTGGAAGGTTCCATTTACCACCCTGAGCGAAGACAGCAACGCCGGATCGGAAGGCTGAAGGAACACATATCGGCCATTGTCGAAAACGATTCCCATGGACGGCCCATCCCCGTGTACGCGGTAGGCGAAGTCCAGGGGTGCGGTTCGCATGCCGATTTCGGTAGCACTCTCGACCGGTACTGCAGCGCCCCCTGCGCCTGCATGAACCGCACAGGCACGTCCCGACAGCGCGAGCGCAGCGGCGAGGAGGCCGGCGGCGATGACGACGCCCCCACGCCCAGGCGCTATGAACGACCTCGATACCGAACATGGAATCTCAATCATTTTGATCATTCAGATTATTACTGGGCGAGAATTTTTTCTATCGTGCCAGTCTCGGGCCGAACGATCAAGAAGGTTCGCTGGACGGTGAGCGAGAACCGGTGGCCTTGCCCGATGAGCAACGTGGGCGAAATGTTTCGCGAACGACCCAGTATGGTGCGCGAGGTTTCGACCAGAACCGAACCGGCTGCGGACGAGACAGCCGACCCGCTGGCGCCGCCTGCGCCAGGCACGACGACCACGGTCGGGGGCTGGGATTCCCGCCGTTGTACGAGCGAAGCGAGCGCCGCGATGACGAAGCTCGAGCCGAACATCGTCCAGAAATGGCGATCCACGCGGTCGTTCAACCCGCTGCGTCCCTGCGCGTCGGTCGCCTGCGTCCCGAGCAGGTCGAGACTGGCTCCATCGGGCAGGATCAGTCGCCGGAACGCAGCCAGGACACGTTCCTGGCCGGGACGTACGTCGGCGCTGTAATCGCCGACCAGGCGTGAACCCATTGGAATCAGCAGGTGGGTTCCATGCACCGAGTCCCAGATATCCTGCGTGACCTGAGCCACCAGCGTGCCGGGCAGGTCGCTGTTGACCTCCGTGAGCAGCACGGCCGGGATCACCGTCCCTTCCAGCACGACAGGTCCGCGCAGCGCCGGACGCAGGGCAACGGGTAGCCCGCCGTCACCGGCGCCGCGCGTACGTGCCTGCTCCAGCCAGGCAACGTCGGTTCGTCCATCAGCCGGCGGCATTGCGAACGGCACCACAGGCGCCACTGCGGGCGCCGCATGCCCGGTAGCCAGACCCGTCTCTCGGATAACGGCCGTGAGCCCGGCTGCCGACGAGGCGATGGCCGCGGAGGCCGAGACGCCCCCGCCTCCGGCGCCGAGGGCGAGCAGCGGACTGGAGCGCGCTTCGGCGAGGCGTCGCTCCTGCTCCGCTGCCAGCTGTTCCTGGCGGGAGGGTCGTGGGTCATTGCCCGACGGCGAACCACGGACAGTGACCACGCCGTCAGGCGCCCTGAAACCCGGAAAGGGCAGCGACTCGGGCAAGGGCGGCCGCGCCGGCGCAGCGGGCAGGGGCGGCAGGGGGGGCAGGGCAGCAGTCGGCCCGGCCACCCGCGTCTGGTCGTCGATCGTGCGGTCCAGGGCATTGGTCGTCTCCGGCGGACGGACCGATGAGCCAGACGCAGCGGCCTTAGCGGCACCGGCATTTGCAGCGTTCGACGGTGGCGTGTCGCGCGCCTGCCACGCGAGCATCGGCAGTGCGATGACCAGCAGACCGCCGCCGACCCACCAGTGAAGGTCTCTGCGCTGCGCAGGCCTGCGATCCGCCTGCAACGGGTCGGCATCGACCAGCGAGTCGATCCCGAACGCCGTCGTGGTACGCCCACCGCCTGTGTCACTCATTGGGACGCCTCTTCAGCTCCCGGACCGATGGCTCGTCCACGACTGTCGACCTCGGCGGGGGGCAACTGCGTCCGCTCCACTACCACCTGCGCCCGCCCCAGGCGCAGCAGGAAGCGGTCGGCCAGCCTCTGGACGACCACGAAACGGCCGCGCACCAGGTAGTTGACCCGTTCGCCTTCACCGGTCTCGCCGCCCGCGAAGAACGCGGGCAGTTCCTGCAGCCCGACCGGCATCTGCAGGTAGGTGAAGCGCCCGTCGTCGAGCACCTGCACGGGGCGGAACGGAGCCCGGCCGCTGATCCGGTAGTCGAAGTTGAGCCGATCGATGCGCGGCACGTCCGTAGCGGGACGCTCGCGCGGCGGCGACACCGCAGGCGGGGGTGGGGGCGCATCCCGACCCGGTGGCTCGCCGCGCGGCACGATCAGCCCTGGATGAGACCAGCTGACGCGCTGGTACCAGGCGCCCCCTTCCGGCGAACTGCGCAGCCCAAGCTGGTAGGTGCGCCGGTTCGTCACGAGGGTGCCGCTGGTGTAGAGATCCGCGCGCAGCGGCTTCAGGAAAACGTTCGGACCCTTGTCCTGCACCAGCCATTGCACGGTATCGCCCAGTGCGAACGCCACGACCGACTCGTCTGGCTCCAGCGCGATGTGCGTGACCGCACCCGGCCGGGTCAGCAGCAGGTACGACTCGTTCGGGTCGTAGCGGAACACGACCAACCGGGTGTCCTGGGGCATCGCGATGGGTGGCTGCCGGGCGCTTGCAGCCCCGCCGCTTGCCAGCGTGGCAAGCGGCGCCAGGACCGCTGCGATGCACACCGCTGCGCGGAGCACCGGCGCCACAAGCCAGTGCCTCAAGACAGTTCCTCCGCCACGTTGAAGCGGGTCACATAGAGGCCGATCGGGTTCTGGATGATCTCGGCCTCGGTCTTCGGCGGCACGATCGCGTAGTGCACCGTGACCTGCAACGTCTTCGACTGCACGGCTGCGCCGAGCGAGCGGGTCTCGGCGCGCACGCGTACCTGCATCACCGTTTCGTCGAGCGGTGCGACCGTGACGATGGCCACCGACCGACTGAGCCCCGGGTCCTTGCGCAACCGCTCGATGGGCCGGTCAGCCTTCATCCAGTCGAGCATCTGCTGGGTGGCCAGGCCGGAGGTCATCCGGTAGGCCTCTGCGAGCTGGCGCTCGGTGAGGTAAGGATCCACCGTCAGCAACTGCTGAACCCAGCGCGAGACGAAGTAGGTGCGCTCGGCGCGGCCCGGCCGGTAGCGCTGCGCAGCGGCCCGGTCGGCGATCGCCAGGCCGTTGTCGGCCACCTTCACCACGTACGGCTCGACGGTCTTGAGCGGCAGCAGCACGACCAGCGCGATGCATGCAGCCAGCAACGCGAGCGTGGTCAGCACCCACCCGACGAACAGCCGGTTGCGGTCGACCACCGCGCAGCCGTAGCGCTCGAACCACTCGACCCGCGCCCGTTCGTAGGCATTGAGCGGTGCCGAGGACGCCGGCACGCTGGTGCGCCGGCGCAGGAGGGCCTTCCACATGCATCACCCCGCTGGAATCGCGCCGCGGACTGCGGCGACGAGGTGATGATGGAAGGGACGGTGCCGCGGGTCGCTCGGCGGAACCGGCCCCTCCGGGGCGAAACCGTTACTCCGGCTTGATGCCCGCCGCCTTCACCGTCTTCTGCGCACCAGCCAGGTCAGCCTTCATGCGCGTGCCCAGCGCCTCGGGCGTGCCGCCGAACACCTCGAGCCCGAGCTGCGAGAAGCGCTCGCGGGTGGACGGCTGCGCGAGGTAGCCGTTCACCACGGTGTTGATCCGGTCGACGATCGGCCGCGGCAGGTTGGCCGGGCCGAGGATACCCAGCCAGATGCTGGTCTCGAATGCCGGGAACCCGACCTCGACCATGTTCGGCACGTCGGGCAGCAGCGGATGGCGCTTGGGCGAGGTGATCGCCAGCGCGCGCACCTTGCCGGCCTTGATGTTCTGCGCGGCGGTGGAGAGCTGGTCGAACATGATCGGCACGTGGCCGCCGATCACGTCCATGCCGGCGGCCGGGTTCGACTTGTACGGCACGTGGTTGAGCTTGATGCCCACCAGCGACGAGAAGTACTCGCCGGCCAGGTGTCCGGTAGAGCCGATGCCCGCGGTCGCCCAGCCGAGCTGGCCGGGCCGTGCCTTGGCGAAGGCGACCAGTTCCTTCACCGTCTTCACCGGCACCGACGGATGCACCACCAGCACCTGCGGTGCGTTCGAGGTGCCGATCACCGGAGTGAAGTCGCGGAAGATGTCGTACGGCAGCTTGGTCGTGAGCGCCGGGGCCATCGAGAACGCGCCCGAGGTGAGCAGCAGCGTGTAGCCGTCGGCGGGCTGGCGCGCGACGAACTCGGCGCCGATCGCGCCGGTCGCACCGGCGCGGACCTCGATCACCACCGGCTGGCCGAAGGCCTCCTGCATGCTCGGCGAGACCAGCCGGGCCATGGTGTCGGCCGAGCCGCCGGCGCCGAAGTTGACGACCATGCGGATCGGCTTGGCCGGCCAGGCGGGTTGTGCCAGCGCGCTGCCCGTGGCCGCGAGCAGGCCGGTGGCAGCCACGGCGGCCGCCAGGGCGGAGGTGGATCGGTGGGCGGTCCGGCCAGGGGTGGCTACGGTGCTTCCAGTGCTGCGTGCTGCCTCGGGTTTCATGTTCGCCTTCATGGTCATCCTGTGTTTTGCTTCACTCCGCCTTGATGCCTGCCGCCTTGATGGTCAGCGAAGCCCAGGCAAAATCGCGCTTCATCTCGGCCGCGAACGCATCGGGCGACCCGCCGATGATGTCCAGGCCAAGGCCGGTGAGCCGATCACGCACGTCCGGAAGCTTCAGCGCCCGGTTGGCGTCGGCGTTGATCCGTGCCTGCACGTCCTTCTGCAGGCTGCCCGGGCCCAGCAGCCCGTGCCAGACGGTGGTCACGAAGTCCTTGTAGCCGCTCTCCACCATCGTCGGCACGTCGGGCAGGTTGGGTGCCCGGGCGGCCGAGGTCACGGCCAACGCACGAACCTTGCCTGCCCGGATGTGCGGCACGGCAGTGGAGATCTGGTCGAACATGATCGGCACGTGGCCGGCCATCACGTCGATCGAGCCCATTCCGTTCGACTTGTACGGCACGTGGATCAGCTTGAGCCCGTTGATGATGCCGAGGTTCGCCCCGGACAGGTGCGCGACCGAACCGATGCCCGAACTGGCATAGCCGAGTTCGCCCGGCCGCCTGCGGGCGAAGTCGACGAGATCCTTGACCGTCTTCGCTGGCAGCGACGGATGCACGTACAGCACCTGCGACACGGCGGTGGTCTGCACGATCGGGCTGATGTCGCGCTGCCAGTCGAACGGCAGCTTCGCGTACAGCGCGGCGGCCGTGGACAGCGCCGAGGTAAACAGCAGCGTGTGGCCGTCGCCGGGCGCGCGGGCGACGACATCGGCGGCGATCGTGCCGGTGGCGCCGGAGCGATTCTCGACCACCACGGACTGGCCCCAGCCTTCGCCGAGCTTCAGCGCCAGCGTGCGCGCGACCGTGTCCGACGAGCCCCCGGCGCCAAAGGCGACCACCAGCCGTACCGGGCGCTCGGGGAAGGCCTTCTGGGCCGTCGCGGGCGCGGCGACGGCCACGAGGAGGGCCGCTGCGGCCGCGCACGGCAGGGTGGTCGTGTTCATCGGGTCAGGACTCCGCGGTCACTGGTCGGCCTTGATCTTCGCATCACGCACGACCTTCTGCCACTTCAGGAAGTCGTTGCGGTGCAGGCTGGCGAAGGCCTCCGGCGTGCCGCCGGCCGGCTCGACGCCAAGCTCGTTGAAGCGCTTGACGATCTCCGGCAGTTTCACGATGCGGTTCACCTCGGTGTTCAGGCGCATCACCACGTCGCGCGGCACGTTCGCCGGGCCCATCATGCCGAGCCAGACGTTGGCGTCGAACGCCGGCAGCCCGGCCTCGGTGACCGTCGCCACGTCGGGCAGCAGCGGCAGCCGCTGGCCGGAGGTGACCGCGAGCCCGCGCAGCTTGCCCGAGCGAACGTGCGGGGCGCCGGTGAGCACGAGGTCGAACATCACAGGCACGTTGCCGGAGATCACGTCGATGACGGCGATCGGGTTGGCCTTGTACGGCACGTGCACCATCTGCGTCTCGGTCATCGCGAGGAACAGCTCGGTGGCCAGGTGCCCGGTGCTGCCCACGCCCGCGGTGGCATAGCCGATCTGGTTGGGCCGCTTCTTCGCGAACGCCACCAGCTCCTTGATGCTCTTCACCGGCAGCGACGGGTGGACGTTGATCAGGGTGGCCGTGTTCGAGATGTTCACGATCGGCGTGAAATCCTTGAACACGTCAACCGGCACCTTCGGGTTGAGCGCCGGCGTCGACGAGAAGGCGCCCGAGGTCACCATCAGCGTGTAGCCGTCAGGAGCGGCGCGCGCCACGGCCTCGGCGCCGATCATGCCGGCGGCCCCGGTACGGTTCTCGACCAGCACGCTCTGGCCCCACGCTTCGGTGAAGCGCTGTCCGACCAGGCGGGCCATCGTGTCGGCGGAACCGCCAGCGCCGAACGGCACGATGATGCGGATCGGCTTGGACGGGTACTGCTGTGCAGCCACCGGCAGCGCGGCGACGAGCGGCAGGGCGCCGGCGAGCGCTGCGAGGCGGACGATGCGTGAGGCGAGATTGGCGTTCATCGGGGAAGCTCCCGGTTGGTTGAAGAAGGCGGAGGGACGGGCGCCGCAGGCCGCGCTGGCCGTCAGCCGGCCGCGGACGCGGGCTCAGCCGCGCGCGGCGCGGATCATGTTCTTCGCGATCACCAGCTGCTGGATCTGGCTGGTGCCCTCGAAGATCCGGAACAGCCGTACGTCGCGGTACAGCCGTTCGATCGGGTATTCCTGCATGTAGCCGGCGCCGCCGTGCACCTGCACGCAGCGATCGGCCACGCGCGAGCACATCTCGGAGGCGAACAGCTTGGCGCACGAGGCCTCTGTGGCGATGTTCGCGCCTTCATCGGCCTGGCGTGCGGCATCGAGCGTCATGCAGCGTGCGGCGTAGATCTCGGCCTTCGAGTCGGCCAGCATCGCCTGCACCAGCTGGAAGCCCGCGATCGGCTGCCCGAACTGCTCGCGCTGCATCGCATAGGCGAGCGTCTCGTCAAGCATGCGCTGGGCGATGCCGACGCAGACCGCGGCGATGTTCAGCCGCGCGCGGTCGAGTACCTTCATCGCCGTCTTGAAGCCCTGCCCTTCGACGCCACCGATCAGCGCGCTGGCCGGCACGCGAACATCCTGCAGGATCACGTCGGAGGTGTGCGAACCGCGCTGGCCCATCTTGCGGTCCGGTGGCGCGGTGGACAGACCCGGCGTGTCGCGCTCGACGATGAACGCGCTGACACCAGCCGCGCCCTTCTGCGACGCATCGGTACGCGCCATCAGCGTGAAGATCGAGGCCTCGGGCGCGTTGGTGATGTACCGCTTGGTGCCGTTGATGACGTAGTGGTCGCCATCGCGCCGCGCGAAGGTCTTGAGGCCACCGGCATCCGAGCCATTGTCCGGCTCGGTCAGCGCGAAGCTGCCGATGATCTCGCCGGCGGCGAGCCGGTGCAGGTAGCGCTCCTTCTGCTCCGGCGTGCCGTCGATGACGATACCCATGCCGCCGATGCCGTTGTTGGTTCCGACGTAGGAGCGGAACACCGGCGACGCGTAGCAGAGCTCGAACGCGACGTGCATCTGCTCTTCGGTGGTCAGCCCCAGCCCGCCGTACTCGCGCGGCAGCGCGTAGCCGAACAGCCCCATCTCGCGCATCTCGCGAACGATGTCCGCGGGCATTGCGTCGGCTTCGGTGACCGCAGCCTCTGCCGGGATCAGCCGCTCGCGCACGAAGCGGCGGATCGATTCGAGCAGCAGCCCGAGCGTTTCGGCATCCTGGATCATCGGGTCAATCCGCGTTCGCGCCGGACTTGCGCACGACCTCGCCCCAGCGCTTGAGCTCGGCGTCGATCAGCCGGTTGAAGTCGGCTGGCGTGCCGCCCATCGCCTCGATGCTGAGGTCGGCCAGCTTCGCCTGGGTGCCCGGCAGCGCGAGCAGGCGGTTGGTCTCGGCGTTGACCTTGTCGATCACCGCCCTGGGTGTGCCGCGCTGGGTGATCAGGCCGAACCACGCGTAGGCCAGGTAGCCGGGAAGGCCCGCCTCCTCGACCGTAGGCACGTCGGGCAGGATGCTGCTGCGCTTGGGCGTGCCCATGGCCAGCGCGCGAAGCTTGCCGGACTTGATCTGCGGCACGTAGGGCGGCAGGTTGTCGATCGCCATCGCGATGCCGCTGGAGGTCATCAGGTCGGAGAGCACCATCGCGCTGCCCTTGAACGCGGCGAAGGTGAGGTCGACGCCGGCCATCGTCTTGAACAGTTCGCCCGAAAGGTGTCCGGTGGTCCCGATGCCAGGCGCGCCGAACGCGAGCTTGCCCGGGTTGGCGCGGGCTGCGGCGATGAATTCCTTCAGGGTGCGATGGGGCGAGCTCGCGTTGACCACGAACGCATTGGGCGTCTGGCCGACCGCAACCACCGCCTCGAAGTTCTGCGGGCTCCACGACAGCTTGCGGTAGAGCGTCGGGTTGATGCCCGACACCCCGGCCGTGGTCATCATCATCGTGTAGCCGTCGGGGTTGGCACGCGCGGCCAGTTCGGCACCGATGTTGCCGCCGGCGCCCGGGCGGTTGTCGATCACGAACGTCTGGCCCCAGCGCTCGCCCAGGTGCTGGGCGACCACTCGTGCGAGGATGTCGGTGGTCCCGGCGGGTGGGAAACCGACGATGAAACGTACCGAGCGGTTCGGGTAGTCCGCCGCCGGATCAGCCCCCTTCGACGGCGCCTGCGCAAGCCCGTGGCCAGACGCGGAAACGAAGGCCGCAAGCGCGGCCGCCAGGTAACCCGCATTAATCCTGCGTGTCATGTTCTTTCTCCTCCGCGGCGTTATGCTCGGCTGTGGTCATATGACGGGTGCAAGCCCTTTATCCTTTTTCCCGCCTGACCAGATTGTAGCTGCGGGAAAACTCTTGAGGCTACGATCGATACGATGAGCCCTCCTGACGTGTTCCGCTCCCTGGACTGCTGGCTCTGGCGGCTCGACACGCCGACCGCCCGCATCGTGTCCGCCGGCGGCCACAATCCCTTCGGACCGAGCGCGGGAAACTGGCGCGCGATGCTTCGCCTGCCAGAGACCGACGGTCGCCGGGCGGTGTTCCAGGCCATCCGCCGGCTGCGCGCGAGCCGCCGGGACGGGACACTGCGCGTGGAGGCGATCGCGATCCCTGCGGGGTCCGGCCAGAGCCAGCTGGTCGACCTGCTGCTCGGTCGCCATGTAGATGCGTCAGGGTGTCCGGCATGGACGGGGATGGTGGCGCGCCGCTGGCCGTCTGTCGGCCACCCCCCACCGGCTGTCGGACAAGGCGTCGCCCTCGCAGGCGATGAATTCGACGCCGCCGGCCTCGGCCGATGGTCGCTCGCCAGCCTCGAGGAAGACGTCCTGTTGTCGCGCACCGCGGCTCGGCTGATGGGATTCGGCGACCGCGCCTGCGCGGTGCCGCTCGGCGCATGGCTGGGACGCCCTCTCCCGCCGGACCAGCCGCGCCTGATCCGCCAGATGGAGCGTCTGGTCTCGGGCGACATCGAGCGCTTCGAGCTCGACCTGCGGGGCTGCAACCCTGCGCAGCCCCAGGCAGCCCTGCGGCTCACCGCACTGCGCGGCCGCGGAAAGGGCATGGAGATGGTCGGCATGGTGGAGGCGACGCCATCGGCCCCCGCCACCGCGTCGGCGCAGGGCAGCCAGACCGCGCCTCCTGCAGGCACGGCACCGGCCGGCACACCCGCCGGAACGAAACCCGGGCCGGAGCGCAACACCCTGGTGCGCGAGATACACCACCGGATCAAGAACCACCTGCAGGGCATGACCGGCTTGATCGAGCGCTACCGCAGCGACCAACCTGGCATCGGCGAGGCGCTGGATGCCATCGGCAGCCAGCTGCAGTCGATCGGCACCGTGTACGGGCTGCTGGCCCGCTCCGGGCGCGCAGACCTCGCGCTCGACGAGATCGCACAGGCGGTGGCCGACGGCCTGCGCGGCATCGCTCCGAACGGCTTCCAGACCCGATTCCCCGAGGGGCTGGGCGGCTGGCACATCGCGGAACAGCACTGCGTGGCGATCGCGCTGGTGGTCAACGAGCTGCTGATGAACGCCATCAAGCACGGCGGTTCACGTCCCGGCCTGCCGCCGGTGACGGTCGACTGCGAACTGCTGTCCGGCGGCTGCAGGCTTCTTGTCCGCAATGAGGGAACCCTGCCGGCGGGGTTCGACTTCGCAACGAACAGCGGCACACGCACCGGCCTGCAGCTCGTGCGCGCGCTGCTTCCGGCGCGTGGCACGACGTTCATGATCCTCGGCAGCGGAGGCCATGTCGAGGTATCGCTGCTGCTCCAGCCCCCGGTGCTGGCGCCCACCGTCCCCGTGGCTGCCGACGCGTAACACGTGCGAGGAATTCCGCTCCGGCGCCGCTTCGCCGGGGATTACAATGAATGTTTACAATCTTGCCATGATCGCCTACAGCGCCATCCGACCCAGATGACAACGTCTCCCGTGACCGCCTCGGCGGAAGACATCGCTCCGACGACGGTACTGATCGTCGATGACGATCCGCTGATCCTGACAACCATGCGGGACGGCCTGCAGCGCGCCGGCTACGACGTGCTGGCCGCCGCCTCGGCCGAAGAGGCGCTGGAACTCACGCGCGATGACGCACCCGACGCAGCGCTGATCGACATGCGCATGCCGGGGATGAGCGGGCTCGAGCTCGCCGAGGCATTGCTCGACCGCGCACCGCTGGCGATCGTGTTCCTGTCAGCTTACGACGACCTCGAACTCGTGCGCGAAGCAGCCACCCAGGGCGCCTACGGTTACCTGGTCAAGCCGGCGCTGCTCCGCCACATCGTGCCGGCGATCGAATCGGCGGTGGTGCGCGCACGCGACCTTGCCCAGATCGAGGACGAGCAGGAGCGGCTGCGCGGCGCGCTCGAGGGCCAGCAGGAGATCAGCGTCGCGGTCGGCATCATGATGGAACGCCAGCGACTCTCCCGGAACGCGGCATTCAACTACCTGCGCAGCGAAGCACGCAGCGGACGCCGCAAACTGCGCGATGTCGCAAACGAGTACATCGCCGCCGAAGAGCGACTCAACCGCACCGACGACTGAGCCTGTACACGGGGATCCGTACCATGGCGCCGGCCGCGCTGCAGGCCGGCCGTGCGCGCGCCCCGATGACCGGGCGGTTCCGGCGATACACTACCGGCCGGACTTCGCACGACGGGCTGCCATGACCTCCTCCAACCATCCGCCGCGTACCGGCGGCCAGATCCTCGCCGACCAGTTGCGCATCCACGGGGTCGACCTCGCCTTCGGCGTGCCGGGCGAGAGCTACCTCGCACTGCTCGACGCGATGCACGACCACCGCGACGCCATGCGCTTCGTGATCTGCCGCCAGGAAGGCGGGGCGGCGAACATGGCCGATGCATACGGCAAGCTGACCGGACGGCCGGGCATCTGCATGGTCACCCGGGGCCCGGGAGCGACCAACGCGTCGATCGGCGTGCACACCGCCTTCCAGGACTCGACGCCGATGATCCTGTTCATCGGTCAGGTCGCGCGCGACTACGTCGACCGCGAGTCGTTCCAGGAGATCGACTACCGCCGGTTCTACGGTCCGTTCATGAGCAAGTGGACCGCACAGATCGACTCGGCCGCACGCGTTCCGGAGTACGTCAGCCGCGCGTTCCACGTCGCCACGTCCGGCCGGCCAGGCCCGGTGGTGCTGGCCCTGCCCGAGGACATGCTGACCGAGACCGCCTGCGTGCCCGACGCCGCGCCGTACCAGCGAGTGCAGGCCAGCCCGTCGGCGGCGGACCTCCAGGCGCTGCATGCAAGGCTGCTCGCCGCGAAGCGACCGTTCCTGATGGTCGGCGGCAGCGGCTGGACTGCACAGGCGGTCGAGGACATCGCGGCGTTCGCCCACGCCAACCGGCTGCCGGTGGGCTGCTCGTTCCGGTGCCAGGACCTGGTGGACAACCGCTCGCCGAACTACGCGGGCGACGTCGGCGTCGGCATCAACCCGGCGCTCGCCGAGCGCATCCGCAGCGCGGACCTGCTGCTGGTGGTCGGCCCGCGCCTGGGCGAGATGGCCACCCAGGGCTACACCCTGCTCGAGGTGCCACGCATGAAGCCGGCGCTGGTGCACGTGCACGCCGGTGCCGAGGAGCTCGGCCGCGTGTACCAGGGCGAGCTGCTGATCAATTCCGGCATGCCGGAGATGGCCGCCGCGCTGCGCGCGCTGCCGACGGTGCCCGAAGACGTGGCGGCCAGCTGGAGCGACTGGACGGCGAGCGCGCATGCCGACTACCTGAAGACACTCGAGCCTGTTTCCCCCCCCGGGGACGTCAACCTGTCGGTGGTGCTGCGGCAGTTGCGCCAGCGCCTGCCCGACGATGCGATCGTCACCAACGGCGCCGGCAACTACGCGGCCTGGCTGCACCGCTTCTTCGACTACCGGGGCTACCGCACGCAGCTCGCCCCGACCAGCGGCGCGATGGGCTACGGCGTACCCTCGGCCGTCGCGGCCGCGCTGGTGCACCCGGGGCGCACGGTCGTGTCGTGGAACGGCGACGGCTGCTTCATGATGAATGGCCAGGAGATGGCCACCGCCGCGCAGTTCGGCGCGAAGGTGGTGTTCTGCGTGGTCAACAACGGCATGTTCGGTACGATCCGGATGCACCAGGAACGCGAGTACCCGGCGCGGGTGTCCGGCACCGAGCTCAGGAACCCAGACTTCGTCCAGCTCGGCCGCGCCTACGGTGCCCACGCCGAGCTCGTCACGCGCACCGATGCTTTCGGGCCGGCGCTCGATCGCTGCCTCGCGCACGACGGCCCTTCGCTGATCGAGATCCGCACCGACCCGGAAGCAATCACGCCGCGCACCACCCTTACCGCGCTGCGCAACGCGAAGCGCTGACGCTGGCACGCCGGCGATGCCGGGGATGATGCCCGACCCGGCGACCCTGGCCGTCTGCCTGGTCGCCATCTTCGCGATCGCCTTCATGAAGGGCGCCTTCGGGGGCGGTCTGGCCGCGTTGGGTATCCCGCTGATGTCGCTGGTGCTCGACCCGATCTCGGCTGGCGCACTGATGGCGCCGCTGTTCATCGTGATGGACGTGGTGGCCTTCCGCTACTGGAAGCCGTCGACCTGGTCGAGGCCAGACCTGGCCTGGCTGGTGCCACCGATGGTGATCGGCATCGCCGTGGGCTGGTGGCTGATCAGCCGCCTGGACCCGCACTGGGTGGCGATCGTGATCGCGCTGGTCACGCTCGGCTTCGCCGCGCAGTGGTATGCCGGGGGCAGCCGGATCGTCACCCGCCCGCGATCACGGGCACGCGCCTTGCTGGCCGGTGGCGCCTCGGGGGTGACGACGATGATCGCGCACACCGGTGGCCCGCCGGTGGCGATGTACCTGCTGTCGCTGGGCCTGCCCAAGTCGATCTACGCCGGGACCACCAGCATGTACTTCACCGTTGCCAACGCGGTGAAGGCGGGCCCCTGGCTGATGCTCGGGCAGCCGGACGCGAAGCTCTGGGTACTGATCCTCGCCTGCACCAGCGTCGTGCCGCTCGGTGTATGGGTGGGCTGGCGGATGCACCAGCGGCTCGATCAGCGCCAGCTCTATTCGCTCTGCTACGCGCTGCTGGTGCTGACGTCCCTGAAGCTCCTGTGGGATGGCGTCCGCGGGCTGTCCGGCTGACCCGCCACCGTCGCCCCACGGAGAAGTTGCGTGCGGCCACGCGGCTGAAGCGGGATAATCCGTGAATCCCGATAGCCCACCCGGAGCGGATATGCGTCGTGTCACCTTCACGCAGTACCTCGTGGAGCAGGAACGCAAGCGGAAGACGGTACCCGCGGAACTGCGCCTGCTGCTGGAAGTCATCGCACGCGCCTGCAAGGCGATCAGCCACGCGGTCGGCAAGGGCGAGCTGGCCGACGTGCTCGGCGCCGCCGGCACCGACAACGTGCAGGGCGAAGCCCAGAAGAAGCTCGATGTGATCTCGAACGAGGTGCTCGTCGAGGCCAACTCCTGGGGCGGCAGCCTGGCCGCCATGGCGTCCGAGGAGATGGAAGAGCCCTACCAGATCCCGAACGAGTACCCGAAGGGCCGCTACCTGCTGCTGTTCGATCCGCTCGACGGCTCGTCGAACATCGACGTCAACGTGTCGATCGGCACCATCTTCTCGATCCTCGAATGCCCGCCGGACGTGACCGAGCCGGACGAGTCGAGCTTCCTGCAACCCGGAGCGAGGCAGGTGGCCGCCGGCTTCGCGGTGTACGGTCCATCGACCGTGATGGTGCTCACCGTCGGCCATGGCACCGTCGGCTTCACGCTCGACCGCGAGGTCGGCACCTGGGTGCTCACGCAGCCGCGCATCGAGATCCCGGTATCGACGAAGGAATTCGCGATCAACACCTCGAACGCGCGCAACTGGCCGGCGCCGGTCAGGCGCTACATCGACGAATGCGTCGCCGGCAAGGACGGCCCGCTGGGCAAGGACTTCAACATGCGCTGGGTCGCATCGATGGTCGCCGACGTCTACCGAATCCTGACCCGGGGCGGCATCTTCATGTACCCGGCCGACGCCAAGCACAAGGAAGGCCGGCTTCGCCTGCTCTACGAGGCGAATCCGATGGCCTTCATCGTCGAGCAGGCCGGTGGCGCGGCGAGCACCGGCACGCAGCGCATCCTCGACGTCCAGCCGGGCAAGCTGCACCAGCGCATCGGCGTGATCCTCGGCTCATCGGAGGAAGTGCGCCGCGTCGAAGGCTACTACGCGCAGGCCGGTTGAGCGACTCGCCGCAGATCGCCGGGGGCTCGCCCGGCACCGGGTCGGCCAGGGCGACGGGCGGCCCTGCCGCGCCCGGAGGCGACGGCGCAACGGGCGACGGCCCGTCAGCATCCGGCCACGACCCGCGCGTGCACGCGCTGGCGCTGGCCGCGCTGGGCGTGGTGTTCGGCGACATCGGCACCAGCCCGCTGTACGCGATGAAAGAGGTGTTCTCGGAGGCCTACGCGGTCACCGCGACCCACGACCACGTGCTCGGCGCGGTATCGCTCGTGCTCTGGGCCCTGATGCTGGTGGTATCGGTCAAGTACGTGATGTTCATCATGCGTGCCGACAATCGGGGCGAGGGCGGCATCATGGCCCTGATCGCACTGGTGTTGCGCGGCACCGAAAACGCGGCAGACGCGCGCAAGCGGCGCATGCTGATGATCCTCGGCATCTTCGGGGCCGCGCTGTTCTACGGAGATGGCGCGATCACACCGGCCATATCGGTGCTGTCGGCGGTCGAGGGGCTGAACGTGATCGCCCCGTCTCTGTCTTCCTGGGTGGTGCCGATCACGCTGGGCGTGCTGGTCGCCCTGTTCCTGATCCAGCGCAAGGGCACCGGGACGGTCGGCCGGCTCTTCGGACCGATCACCCTCGCGTGGTTCCTTGCGCTGGGCTTGGGCGGCGTGGCCAGCATCGTGCATACGCCCGAGGTCCTGGCCGCGGTGAACCCGGCCTACGGCATCGCGTTCCTGCTCGAACAGCGATTCTCGGCGGTGTTCGTGCTCGGCGCCGTGGTGCTGGCGGTCACCGGCGCCGAGGCCCTGTACGCCGACATGGGCCACTTCGGCCGCCGGCCGATCCGCCTGGCCTGGTTCGGGCTGGTGCTGCCGGCACTGGTGCTCAACTACTTCGGGCAGGCCGCGGTGATGCTGCGCGACCCGACCACCATCCGCAACCCGTTCTACCTGATGTTCCCGGAATGGGCGCTGTTCCCGATGCTGCTGCTGGCCACCGCCGCGACGGTGATCGCCTCGCAGGCGGTGATCTCCGGCGCGTTCTCGATGACCCGCCAGGCCATACAGCTCGGCTACTGCCCGCGGCTGGCGATCGTACACACCTCCGAGAAAGAGATCGGCCAGGTGTACATCCCCTGGGTCAACTGGATGCTGCTGGCTGCGGTGATCGCCCTGGTGATCGGCTTCCAGTCCTCGAGCGCCCTGGCGTCGGCCTACGGCATCGCGGTCACCGGCACGATGGCGATCGACACGCTGCTCGCGGCGATGGTGTTCCGCCGGATCTGGGGCTGGTCCCGGTTGCGCACCGGCCTGTTCCTGGCTGTTTTCCTGGTGATCGACCTCGCGTTCTTCGGTGCCAACACGCTGAAGATCCTCGACGGCGGCTGGTTCCCGCTGGCCCTCGGGCTGCTGGGCTTCGTGCTGCTCACCACCTGGAAGCGCGGTCGCGAGCTGCTGATGTCCTCCCTGCGCGAGTCCGGCATCGCCCTTAAGCCGTTCATCGGCGGGCTGGGCAACCATCCACCCGCGCGGGTGGATGGCACTGGCGTGTTCCTGACCGCCGACCGCGACGGGGTGCCGCATGCGCTGCTGCACAACCTGCTGCACAACAAGGTGCTGCACGAGCGCGTGTTCCTGCTGACCGTGGTGATCGACGACGTGCCCTACGTCCCGCCCGACGGCGCACTGTCGGTGGAGGACCTCGGGCACGGTTTCTTCCGCTTGCTGATCCATTTCGGCTTCCGCGACGTCCCCGACGTGCCGGCGGTGCTCGCCCGGCTCCCGGCGATCGGCCACGGGTTCGAGATGATGGAGACGTCGTTCTTCCTGTCGCGCGAGACCGTGGTGCCGACCGTCAAGGCAGGCATGGTGCCGTGGCGCGAACGGCTGTTCGCGACGATGGCGCGCAACGCCGGCAGTGCAGCCGCCTACTTCCGGCTGCCACCGAACCGGGTGATCGAACTGGGCACGCAGGTCGAGATCTGACGGCTCAGCGCGCGCCGCCTGCGCGCAGGCGCTGCGCCGTGGCCGATGGCAGTTCACCAAACATCTGCCGGTAATCGGCGGCGAACTGGCCGAGGTGCCAGAAGCCCCAGTCGAGCGCGGCATCGGTGACGGCGGAGCCGCCCAGCAGCGCACGGCGTGCGCCGTTGAAGCGCAGCGCGCGCAGGTATGCAATCGGGCTCATGCCGAGTACGTCCTGGAAGCAATACTGCAGGGTACGCCGGCTGACCTCGAGCGCGGCGCACAGGCGGGCGACGTTCATCGGCTCATGGGGCACCGCATCGATCAGTTCACGCGCACGCGCGACGAGGCACCAGCGCGCGCGCAACTGCAGCGGCACCACGGCGGGCGCACGGGTGTCCTCAAGCAGTTCGCAGACATTGGCAACGATCGCATCCTTCAGCGCTGCACCGGCATGGCGGTTGGAGACCAGTACCGGCGTGGTTGCGAACGCTTCCATCAAGCCGGACACCAGGCGGCGCGTCGATTCGAGGGCTCGCGGATCTGCGCAGCGTACCTGCGCCCGATCCCCCATGCGGTCAAGGAGGCCAGCCGGGCCATTCACGCCGCCGAGCGCGGACACGAGTTCCGGCGACAGCGCGATGCCGGCGACCTGGTGGTCGGCCGGCGAGCAGAACTCGAAACCATCCCGGCCCGAGTACACATAGGCCTGATCGATCGAGCAGGCTTCTCCGCAGAAGCGGGCGGCACCGTCCAGCCTCAGCGGCACGGCCACCGCGAGCGTGCCCCGCGCGAGGTGGCCGCGCTGCAGCAGTGCACGGTTGGCCGATTCGATGAACACATAGGTGCCCTCGAATGTCACGGCGCGGACGCTGCCATCAAAAACGCCCCGGGACAGTTGCAAGTACGCCTGGTTCCAGCCTGGAAGGACCGCAGCCTGCTCCTGTGCATCGAAGCACCGGAAAGCGGCGACGGGTGCTTCTGCAGGTTGCACGTTCACGGACATCGGTGCCTCCTCGGGGACAGGATGAGGATCGTTTTATGTCAGTCGTGTTACCGGAATTCGAGGGTCGGAAATGCATGCGCGTTTACAGCCGGAGCAACTCCCGTACCAAGGATCGATGGCCTCGCGGATCAGCAACCCCGAAAGCATCCGCCCGCTTGCCTGCATTGCCGAAATCCGATAGCGGCGCAGCAGCGCCATCCCCTAGTTTCGGCAGGTGCGCGCATCGGCTCAGGCCGGACGCACCCGCAACCATCGACCCCGAACGAGGAACCGAACCATGATTTCCGCCCGCAAGCTCGTGCACATGATCATCGCCGCCACCGCGCTCGCGATCGCCGCCCCGGCATTCGCCGCAGACAACGTGCTGCGCGTCTACATCGCCCGCCATGGCATTACCGACTGGAACGTCGCAATGCGCGTCCAGGGCAACACCGACAACTCGCTCAACGAGACCGGCCGCAAGCAGGCGGCGGCCCTGGTCGAACGCATGCGCGGCGTGCAGCTCGACCATATCTACACCGCAGCCCTCGTGCGTACCCGGCAGACTGCCGAGGGATTCACCGGCGTGAAGCAGACGGCGATTCCCGGTCTGAACGAGCGCAGCCATGGCAAGTTCGAGGGCATCGTCGACGATCCGAAGAACAATGCAGAAATGTCGGCCGAGTACCGGCGCCGCATCCGCATCGTCGACGACTCGCTGGACGGTGGCGAGTCGCTCGGAGACCAGTGGAGGCGAGTCGGGGCCGCTACCCGCGACATCCTGTCGCGCCACAAGAACGGCGGCGCGATCCTGATCGTCGGCCACGGCGGCAGCAACCCGCAGATCATGGCCGAGCTGCTCGGCCTGAAGCCGGACGAGGCCCTGAACCGCGTGCGCCAGGCGAACGACGAGGTGTACATGGTCGAGCTGCGGCCGGGACGTGCGCCGATGATCTGGAAGAACATCACGATGGCCACGCTCGAGGAACTGTAAGCCACGCCCGGTCCATCGCATCACGCGCGTTACGACAGCTTGTTCCTGTCCCCCGCCCGGCCGGCGCAGACGCCCGCCGGGTCGATGTCGAATCCCCAGAACCGGAGATCTCCCATGAGTGACCGATTGGCTTCTCTCGTCCGCCCGATGGCCATAGCCTGCGCCCTCGGGGCGTCGGCGATGATCGCCACCCCGGATGCCGTCGCAGCACAGGCCTTCCCCGCCACCCTCGTCGGGCAGGCCATCCTGCCGGCCGCGTCGTTCATCAAGCCTCCCGCCGACGCGCCGGCTTCGATGGCCGTGTCCGGGCGCTATACCCACCCCGATACCCGCCGCCGCGACCAGATCGGCTCGATCCCCGGCATCTCGTTCCTGTCCGACCCCAAGGCGCCCCGCTTCACCGGCGTCGACACCCCGTTCAAGGGGCAGCCGATCCAGGGCTTCTCAGGCATCAAGTGGATGAAGGACGGCACCGCCTGGGTGACGGGCGACAACGGCTTCGGCACCCGCGCCAACTCGCCGGATGCGATGTTGATGTTCTATCACGTGCGCTTCGACTGGAAGACGCACCAGATCGTCATCCTGCGCACCGTATTCCTGCATGACCCGGACGGCATCCTGCCGTTCAACATCGTCAACTCGGCGAGCAAGACCCGCTACCTCACCGGCGCCGACCTCGACATCGAGTCGATCCAGGTCATCGGCGACAACTTCTGGTTCGGCGACGAACTCGGCCCGTACCTGATCCGCACCGACCGCAACGGCAAGGTCACCGGCCTGTTCGAGACCGTGATCGATGGCCGCGTGGTGCGCTCGCCTGACCACTTCGCCGTGACCACGCCGAACGTGCCGGGGCAGTTCAATACGGTGGTGCGTCGCTCGCGCGGCTTCGAGGGGATGGCGGCCTCGCCGGACGGACGGTTCCTCTACCCGCTGCTCGAAGGCCCGATCTGGAACGAGGCGACCAAGGGCTGGGAGATGGCGGACGGCCGCGAGGCGCTGCGTATCCTCGAGTTCGACGTGCAGAAGGGCGCCTACACCGGCCGCTCCTGGCGCTACCAGCTCGAAGCCAACGGGCACAACATCGGCGACTTCAACATGATCGACGGCACCACCGCGCTGATCGTCGAACGGGACAACCGGGAAGGCATCCCGGAACTGGCCTGCAATGGCCCGGCCCGCGCTGACTGCTTCAACGCACCCGCGCAGTTCAAGCGCGTCTACAAGATCGACCTCGGCGGCACCGCACCCGACGGCGTAGTGCGCAAGATCGGCTACATCGACCTGCTGAACATCGCGGACCCCGACAAGCGTGCGAAGCAGGGCACGATCGCCGGCCGGTTCACGATGCCGTTCTGGTGTATAGAGAACGTCGACATCGTCGATGCAGACCATATCATCGTGGGCAACGACAATAACCTGACCGTCGGTGGCGGCCGCGAGCCCGGAAAGCACGAGGACAACGAGTTCGTGCTCCTGCGCGTGAGCGAGTTCCTGCGGGCCCTGTGAGCGAATATCCACGATGAGCAACCGTCCCGGTTCCCCGCAGCTGCGAAAGACCCTGTCCACGTTGCAGCTGTGGGGGATCGCGGTCGGCCTGGTCATCTCCGGCGAGTATTTCGGCTGGAGCTTCGGGTGGGCTTCGGCCGGCACCCTCGGTTTCCTGGTCACGACGCTGTTCGTGGCCGCGATGTACACCACCTTCATCTTCAGCTTCACCGAACTGACCACCGCGATACCGCACGCAGGCGGGCCTTTCGCCTACGCACGCCGCGCCTTCGGACCGACTGGCGGCTACTTCGCCGGTGCCGCCACGCTGGTCGAGTTCGTGTTCGCGCCGCCGGCGATTGCACTGGCGATCGGCGCCTACCTCAACGTACAGTTTCCATCGGTCGACCCGAAGCTGGCGGCGGTCGGCGCGTACCTGGTGTTCATGTCGCTGAACATCGCGGGCGTGCGCATCGCAGCCACCTTCGAGCTGCTGATCACGCTGGTTGCGGTGTTCGAGTTGCTGGTGTTCATGGGCGTGGTCGCCCCCGGCTTCTCGATGTCCAGCTTCACCGCCGGCGGCTGGGCTGGCGCGGACAGCTTCACGCTGGCGGCCATCCCCGGCATCATCGCGGCAATCCCGTTCGCGATCTGGTTCTTCCTGGCGATCGAGGGCGTGGCAATGGCCGCGGAGGAAGCGAAGGATCCGCAACGCTCGATTCCCGTCGCCTATGTCACCGGCATCCTGACCCTGGTCGCGCTCGCCTTCGGCGTGATGCTGCTCGCCGGCGGTGCCGGCGACTGGCGGCAACTGTCCAACATCAACGACCCGCTGCCACAGGCGATGAAGATGGTGGTCGGCGAATCCAGCGGCTGGCTCACGATGCTGGTCTGGCTCGGACTTTTCGGGCTGATCGCCTCGTTCCACGGAATCATCCTGGGCTATTCACGACAGTGGTTCGCGCTGGCCCGCGCCGGCTACCTGCCGGCCTGGTTCGCGCAGCTGCATCCTCGCTTCCATACGCCGCACCGTGCGATCCTCGCCGGTGGCGTGATCGGCATCGCCGCGATCTTCAGCGACGAAGTCATCAAGCTCGGCGGACAGACATTGACCGCGAATATCGTCACCATGGCGGTTTTCGGGGCCCTGACCATGTACATCATCAGCATGCTTTCCCTGTTCCGGCTGCGCCGCAGCGAACCCGGCCTGGCGCGTCCGTTCCGGGCACCGGCCTACCCGGTGTTTCCGGCGTTCGCGCTGTGCACCGCGGTAGCCGCGCTGCTGGCGATCATCGTGTTCAACCCGTTGATCGCAGCCGTGTTCGCGGGCTTGATGCTGGCAGGCTATGTCTATTTCCTGCTCACCGCCGGCCAGCGCGAACGGGCAGCCCGCGACCCGCTGCTCGAAACCCGCTGAGCAGCCTGCCGTCCCCGCACGGCCTGCGCTGCCTCGCCCCTCGCATCCTTGCGTACTCACGACTGAACGTCCACCATGCACGACCCTGTATCTGCTGGCCCCACCTCCCCGCTCGACTCACCTGCAGCAGGCGGGACGATGGTCACCGGATCCGCAGGCCCGGAACACCCTGCGCTCGCCGCCGTGCGGACATCCGATACGGTCAAGGTCAAGGTCGCATGCAGCGACATCGACGGCATCCTGCGCGGCAAGTACCTGCATCGCGACAAGTTCATGGCTGCCGCGGAAGGTGGGTTCGGCTTCTGCGACGTCGTGTTCGGATGGGACGCGCATGACGCCTGCTACGACAACACGCAGGTCACCGGCTGGCAGCACGGGTACCCCGATGCGCTGGCACGTATCGACCTCGGCACCGCACGCCACGTACCCTGGGATGCCGGCGTTCCGTTCTTCCTCGGCGAGTTCATCAACGCGGACGGCTCTCCGTTCGCGGTGTGTCCGCGGCAGACCCTGAAGCGCGTGCTCAAGCGCGCCGAGAAGCTGGGCTTCGCGCCGATGGCCGGCATGGAGTTCGAATGGTTCAACTTCGCCGAGACGCCGCAGAGCTGGGCGGCCAAACGCGGCGTCGGCCCGGAGACGATCACCCCGGGCATGTTCGGCTACTCGCTGCTGCGCATGGCCGACAACGGCGGCTTCTTCCATGCCCTGATGGACGAGATGGCGGCCTTCCGCGTGCCCATCGAAGGGCTGCACACCGAGACTGGCCCGGGCGTCTACGAGGTCGCGATCACCTTCAGCGAAGCCCTCGAAGCGGCCGACCGCGCCATACTGTTCAAGACCGGTGCGAAAGAGATCGGCAAGCGCTTTGGCGTGATGCCGAGCTTCATGGCCAAGTGGAACGCTGCGCTGCCCGGCTGCTCGGGACATATCCACCAGAGCCTGTCGGACGGCCGGAAGAACGTGTTCCATGATGCCGCAGGCAGGCACTCGATGAGCCCGGTATTCGAGAGCTATCTGGCCGGCCAGGTGGCGTGCCTGATGGAGTTCGCGCCGATGTTCTGGCCGACGATCAACAGCTACAAGCGTCTGGTCGATGGCTTCTGGGCGCCGGTCAAGCCCACCTGGGGCGTGGACAACCGCACCGCGAGCTTCCGCGTCATCGCCGGCAGCCCGAAGTCCACGCGGCTCGAGACACGCTGCCCCGGCGCCGATGTGAACCCGTACCTGGCGATGGCCGCAGTGCTCGCCGCGGGCCTCGACGGAATCGAGAAGGGCCTGAAGCTCACCGCGCCTGCGATCACCGGGACCAACCAGGGCGCTGAGGACGTCGCCCGCGCACCGCGTTCGCTCATGCAGACGACCGCGAACTTCCGAGCGAGCGACATCGCCCGCGACTGGCTTGGAGACACGTTCGTCGACCACTTCGCCGCCACCCGCGAATGGGAGCACCGTCAGTGGCAGGATGCGGTGACCGACTGGGAACTGAAGCGCTACCTAGAGATCATCTGATGACCCTCACTCATTTCTCGTTTCCGACTGCCATTGCCTTCGGCGCCGGCGCGCGCAAGCTGGTCGCCGAGCACCTGCTCGCGCGGGGCCTGAAGCGCCCGTTGGTCGTGACCGACCGTGCACTGGCTGCGCTGCCGGTGATGGACGAGTTCAAGAGCCATCTCGGTGGCCTGCATCCCGCTGTCTTCGATGGCGTACATGGCAATCCCACCTGCGCGCAGGTGATGGCCGGCGCTGCCGCGTTCAAGTCACATGGCGCCGACTGCGTGATCGGCTTCGGCGGGGGTGCCGCGCTGGACGTGGCCAAGGTCGTCGGCCTGATGGCCGTCCACGATGGCGACATCCTCGACTATGTCTGGGACCACCCGAACGTCCGGCCCATCACCCAACCCCTGCCCTGGTTCGTGGCGCTGCCAACCACGGCGGGCACCGGCAGCGAGGTCGGCCGCTCGGCCGTGGTGTCGGAGAACGACACGCACCACAAGCGCACCGTGTTCAGCGCCAGGATCCTGGCGCAGGCGGTCTTTGCAGATCCGGAGCTGACGCTAGGCCTGCCGGCGGCGGTCACCGCAGCCACCGGAATGGACGCGCTCACGCACAACATCGAGAGCTACCTGTCACCGGCGTACCACCCGCTGTGCGACGGCATCGCACTCGAAGGCCTGCGCGTGGGCGCACGCGCGCTGGCTGCTGCCGTGCGTGATCCTGGAAACCTGGCCGCGCGCACCGACATGATGATGAGCTCGATGATGGGTGCCATCGCCTTCCAGAAGGACCTCGGCTCGGTGCATGCCTGCGCCCATGCGCTGGGCGCCGTCTGCGACCTGCATCATGGCCTGGCCAACGCGCTGATGATCGACACCGTGCTCGCCTGGAATTTCGAAGCGGTGCCGGCGAAGTTCGACGAGCTCGCACACGCGGCCGGCCTGTCCGGCGGCGGCGCGGCCTTCGTTCCCTGGTTGCGCGAGCTCAAGGCGACGATCGGCATCGAGGGTGGCCTCGCTGCACGCGGCGTGACGCGCGCGCAACTGCCACGGCTGATCGAGCTGGCGGACAAGGACTTCACCAGCCAGACCAATCCGCGCAAGGCGTCCGCTTCGGATTACGAGCGGCTGTTCCTGGCGGCACTGTGAGCATCGCTGGCGATCGGCCGCTGCTGATCGGAGTGTCTTCACGCGTGCAGTACCCCGACGCCACGACCGCGTCGCTGGGCGGCGTGTTCACCAAGACCCTGCACTACCTGGAGCAGTCGGTCGCCCACTGGGTGCTCTCCGGCCACGCCATCGCAGTCATGATACCGGCGGTCACGCGCGACAGCATCGTGACCCGCGCCGACCTGAACCTGGACGACTACGCGGCCGCGCTCGACGGCCTGGTCCTCCAGGGCGGGGCCGACATCGCCCCAGAGAGCTATGGCGAGGTGCCGATGCGTCCGGAATGGCAGGGCGACCGGCTGCGCGACCTTCACGAGATCGCACTCATCGACGCGTTCCTCGCCGCCGGAAAGCCGATCTTCGGCATCTGCCGCGGCCTGCAGATGCTCAACGTGAAGTTCGGCGGCACGCTGTTCCAGGATATCTCGACCCAGCAGCCGGCGGCCCGGTCGCACCGCGAGCACGCGCAGTACGAGAAGCACGGGCACGAGATCGAGATCGTCCCCGGCACACGCCTGGCGGAACTGTGCCCTGGCGTCACCCGTGCCAGCGCCAACAGCATCCACCACCAGGGCATCAAGGACCTCGCTCCCGGCTTCGTGGTCGAGGCGCGCTGCCCGCAGGACGGCATCATCGAGGCGGTGCGCCGCGTCGGGCCCACCTACGTGGCCGCCGTGCAATGGCACCCCGAGTTCCATGACAAGGCCGTGCCGGGACAGTTCGACGACACGCCATTACTGAACGATTTCCTCCAGGCGGTACGTACCGCACGAACGACATGAACGACCGACTCGAAGTCCACAACCCCGCCACCGGCCGAAGCGTGGCCGAGGTAGCCGCCGACAGCGCGGCCTCGGTCGCGCTGAAGGCAATGGCAGCCCGCGCGGCGCAGCCGGGCTGGTCCGCCACGCCGATGACCGAACGCCTGGCTGCGATCGTACGCTTTCGTGCAAGCGTCGCCGCCGAGATCGAGACGCTGGCAACCACGTTGACGCAGGAGGTCGGAAAACCGATCAGCCAGTCGCGCAACGAGATCAACGGCATGATCACGCGCATCGACTTCTTCATCGAACACACCGAAGCTGCGGTGCGCGACGAGCCTGTGTTCGACGACGGCGCCATGCGCGAGCAGATCTCGCATGAACCGCTGGGCGTGGTCGGCAACATCTCGGCCTGGAACTATCCCTATCTGGTCGGCTGCAATGTCATCGTGCCGGCGCTGCTCACCGGCAATGCCGTGCTGTACAAGCCCTCGGAATACGCCGCGCTGACCGGGCTGCACATCACGCGGCTGCTGCATGAAGCCGGCATTCCAGGCGAGGTGATGCAGGCCGTCATCGGCGCCGCGGATGTCGGCACCGTACTGCTCGAGCAGCCGCTCGACGGCCTGTTCTTCACCGGCAGCCACGCCACCGGCGTGCGCATTGCCCAGGCGCTGGCGCCACGGCTGATCAAGCTGCAACTGGAACTGGGCGGCAAGGACCCGGTCTATGTGCGCGCAGATGCAGACCCGAAGATCGCCGCCGAAAGCCTGGCGGACGGGGCGATGTACAACACCGGCCAGAGCTGCTGCTCGGTCGAGCGCATCTATGTCCACGCCAGCCTGCACGACGCGTTCGTCGAGCATTTCCTGGCCACGGTGGCTGGGTTCAGGCAGGGCGACCCGATGGCCGATGACACCTACATCGGCGCCATCACGCGCGCACCGCAGCTCGATGTGCTCGACGCGCAGGTCGCCGATGCAACCTCCCGGGGCGCCACGCTGCGCTGCGGCGGCAAGCGCCTGTCCCAGCCGGGGAACTGGTACGCGCCGACGGTATTTACAGAGGTCGACCACACGATGGCGCTGATGCGCGAGGAGAGCTTCGGCCCGATCATCGGCATCCAGAAGGTCTCCGGCGACGACGAGGCCGTGTCACTGATGAACGACACCCGGTATGGCCTGACGGCTGGCGTGTTCACGCGAGACGAGGCCTCCGCCCGCGTCTTGCTGTCGCGCGTGAAAGCCGGGACCGTGTACTGGAACTGCTGCGACAGGGTGAGCCCGCGCCTGCCCTGGTCGGGCCATGGCGACTCGGGGCTGGGGCTGACGCTGTCCACGTACGGCATCCAGACCTTCACGCGGCCAAAGGCCTGGCATCTGCGGCGTCCTTGACGCCCGCTTCCCGGCGGCGCCGAATCGCAGTAGATTGACGAGGCTCCATCTTCCGGAACAGGAAGGGAGCATCGGCATCTGACGAACACGCGACCAACGACCACGCTGCGCAAACACCGGGAGGCAACAGCATGAGCATGATGACCGACGAAGACCTGGCACGACTGGCACCGGCTGAATCCTCGCTGTTCGCCTCGCCGATACCCGTTCAGTCCGTGTCCTCCGACGAGTTCATGCCGGCACCCCAGACCGAGCGCCAGCGCGAGTTCGAAGCCCGCGTGAAGGCGATTGGCTCGGAGCTCGCCGAGCACCAGGGCCTGAGCCGGCGCGCGTTCTTCAAGACCTCTGCCGGCATGGCCGCCGCATTCGTCGCGATGAACGACACCTTCGGGCCGCTGTACATGGTGAGCCGCGCCGAAGCGGCCACGCCCGAGATGGCCAACGCGCGCGCCGCCGCGCTGAAGGGCCAGTTCATCATGGACATGCATACGCACTTCCTGCGCGATGACACCCGGCTTGAAGGCTTCGTGCGCTCGCGCGAAGCGGTCGGCAAGGCTGGCTGGAACCCGGCGCTCGTGGGCAAGCCACAGACCCTCGAAGACCTGAAGTTCGCGAACTACTTCAAGGAGATCTACCTCGACAGCGACACCAAGGTCGCCCTGATCTCCGGCTCGGGTTCCGAGGATCCGCGCGACTGGTTCCTCACCAACGAGATGAAGGCCGACGCGCGCACCAATGTGAACAAGCAGAGCGGCACGAAGCGCATGTTCTCGCACGCGATCTTCATGCCGGGCATGCCGGGCTGGCTCGAGAAGGTCGACCGCGACCTGGAGATGCTCAAGCCCGATTCGTTCAAGGGCTACACCGTCGGCGACAACACGAACAAGCACCTCGCCCGCCATCCGTGGCACCTCGACGACGAGAAGCTGATGTATCCGTTCTACGAGAAGCTGGTGAAGGCAAGCAAGTCGAACCCGAGCCTGGCCAATGTCTGCGTGCACAAGGGTCTGTTCCCGCCGTCGACGACCAGGCAGTTCCCCGACCTGGTCAAGTACGCGGACGTGCGCGACGTCGGCAAGGCCGCGAAAGACTGGCCGCAGCTGAACTTCGTGATCTACCACTCGGGTTTCCGTTTCACCGGTGGCGCCCAGAACACCGGCTGGGAACAGTTCGAGAAGACCGGCCGTATCGACTGGGTGACCGACCTCGCCGAGATCCCGGCGAAGTACGGTGTGAACAACGTCTACGGCGACCTCGGCCAGATCTTCGCCCAGAGCACGGTGGCCGAGCCGCGGCTGTGTGCCGCGATGCTGGGGCAACTGGTCAACGGGCTGGGGGCCGACCGTATCGTCTGGGGAACCGACGCAGTATGGACCGGCGCTCCGCAATGGCAGATCGAGGCGCTGCGCCGACTGGAGATCCCGGAAGAGATGCAGAAGCGGTACGGTTTCAAGCCGCTGGGTGCGCCCGACGGCCCGGTCAAGAACGCGATCTTCGCGGAGAACTCGGCGCGTCTGTACCGGTTCACGCAAGGCATGCGGGCCGGCCTGGAAAACGATATCGTCGCGCGCGCCAAGCGCATCTACGACGAGCAGGGCGACGGACGGACCAACCTCGCATATGGCTATGTGAACCCGGGTGCCTGACCGCCGCACGTGGAGCCGGCCGTAGCCGGCTCCACTGAAATGCTTCCCGCGCCAGCCGGCTGGCCCCCTCAGTAGCCGCGCGCCTTCTCTACCGCATTGAGCGGAGCGTCACCGCGCGCGATGCGGTGCAGGTTGTCGACGATCTGCGCGGCTGCCGTGCGCGGGATCGCGATCGACGCGAGATGAGGGGTAATCAGCACCTGCGGCAGGTCCCACAGCGGATGCGCTGGCGGCAGCGGCTCTTCATGGAACACGTCGAGCGTCGCCTCGGCCAGGTGCCCCGAGCGCAACGCCTCCACCAGCGCCTGCTCATCGACCGTACGGCCGCGTCCGGCGTTGACGAACTTCGCGCCACGCGGCAGCTGCGCGAATCGCGCGGCCGTCATCAGATTCTCGGTGGCGGGCGTCAGCGGAAGCAGCATCACGCAGATCTCGGTTTGCGCAAGGAAGGCCGGCAGGGCGTCGATGCCGGAGAACGTCTCGACGCCGGGCAGCACCTTCGGCGAGCGCGACCAGCCGAGCACGCGGAACCCCTGCCGGACGAACTCGGCGGCAGCGACAGCGCCGAGCTGTCCCAGCCCCATCATGCCGACGGTGCACTCGCGCGTCTCGCGCGGATGCACGTAGGCCCAACGGCGCTCAGCACGCGCGCGCTCGAAGGTGCCGAACTCGCGGAAGTGGCGCAGCACACAGGTCAGCAGGAACTGCCCCATCATGCGGCCCATCTCGGGGTCGGAGATGCGGGTGATCGGGACACCCGGCGGCAGCGTCGCATCACCAATGATGTTGTCGACGCCGGCGCCGAGCGTGATGATCAGCCTGAGATTCGGGAACTGCCGGTAGAAACCGGGGGGCGCCTTCCACGCAAGCACCGCCTCGACCGCTTCGAACGGCCCGCAATCGGGCCAGACACGGAACGCCAGCGAGGGATCGGCGCCGCGCAGCGCCTCGCGCCAGTCATCGGCGTTGTCGACCTGACTGTAGAAGACCAGCGTCATCGCCAGGCCTTCGGCCGTTCGAGCCGCCGGCGATCGGCAGGATGGCGCCCCAGCTGCGCGCCGAGGCCTGGGTTGGACGGACGGATCATGGCCTGTGAGCTTAGCGGTTCGCCCTCGCACGGACAACAAGACCGACGCAAGGCCGACCGGCGGAGGTCCCGATTGGCGCAGGACGACCGGCGCGCCGCTAGTTGAACGCCTGCAGCCCCGTCATCGCCCGGCCC
>CANHBC010000003.1 GCA_947458835.1 Betaproteobacteria bacterium
CTTCGGTGTCGACCGGTCTGCGCACCCACGGCCCGCCGTCGGTGCCGAACGCCGCGGCCTGCAGCAGTTGGCGCACGGCGCGGCGGGCTGCACCGTGGCGGCGCAAGTCGCTGCGTTCGTGGGTGGTCGTGCCGCCATCGTCGGCGCCGCCTCGCCGTTCGACCATCGGCCAGCGTGCGACGATGCGTCGTACCTCCGCCATCAGGTCGGGGTCGGCATGCAGCGGGTCGGTGTCCTGCCCCTCGTCACCCTGGTTGCCGTGGTTGCCGAGCAGGCGGTCGGCACCGTCGGCGTCGAGCGCTACGGCCATCGGGTCCAGCAGTGCGAACAGGTCTGCCGTGGTGGCGCTTGCATCATCGTACAGGCGGCGGTGCACGTCGCCCAGCGCACCTGGCGCGTAGCGTGCAGCAGCGGGCCATCCGGCTGGCGGGCCGATCAGGCTCCAGAGCCCCTCGGGGGCCGCACCAGCCGAGAAGAACGAGGTGAACTCGACGTCCGGATGCAGCCGGCACAGTTGCGCGTTGATGACGCAGTCGAAGGCCCAGTTGGCCGCCAGGCTGGGGCGCTGGTACATCCGGGTGTGGCCGAGCAGCACGTGGTAGAGCTCGTGCATCACCAGCATCGACAGGTGTGCGTCGGTGCGGCAGCGCTGCGCGACGAACGCGGGGTTGATCAGCATCCGCGAGCACGCACCGACGGTCACCGCCGCAGTGGGCACGGCATCGGTGGCCTCGATCGAGAGCAACTGCAGCAGCTTGCCGAACGCCGGGTGGCGCAACGGCACGCACTGCCGGATGCGGTCGGCGAGCAGTCGCTGCTCGAGCGAAGAGAGCGGGGCGGTGGTGGTTGGGGTGGCGGCGGAGGTGGAGGTTGAGGTGGTGTCCCCGGTGGGCTCCCCGGCGGGCAGTGCGACGGCGTGCGTCATGAGCGGGCTTTCCTCTTCGAGCGGATGGTGGTCGTGACGGGCTGCACCTGGCCGGGCTGCACCGGCAGCCAGATCTCCCAGGTGCCCGACGGGGTGGCGCCGCTCCAGAGATCGAGCAGGTTCGAAAGCGCCGGCGCCGCATCGCGCAGGAACACCGGCCCGCGGATGGCGGAGACCAGACGCGCGGCGAGCAGCGGACAAGCGACGCCCTTCGGTGCGTCGGGCGCCTTTCGTCGGTCGGTGCCGGTGGCAATGTCGCTGCCGAAGGGAATGACGAAGGCCACGCGCGGCACCCACTTCGGCCACTCGATCGATTCGAGCCGGGCGGTGAGCTCTTGCACCAGCGCGCCTTCCGGCAGCGGCATCACCCGGTCGAACTCGCGCCGCGCCGCGCGGCGGGACGCGTCCGGACCATGGGCTCGTCCTGACTGCCGCGCGATGGCGACCAGTGCGCGGGCCAGTCCGAGGGGCGCGGTCAGGCGCCGCGATGCGAAGGTCATGCGCAGGTGGGCACACAAGGCCGTCGGCAGTTCGACATGAGCCACGCAGAGCGCGTTGGACAGCAACTTGCCGCCGCCGGGCCCCACGGGTACCGGGCGCGGGGCCTGGGGGGTGGCGTCGCGGCTGGTGGTCGATGGCTCGCAGCTTGCCTGCGACCCTGACGCGCTTGACGCAACTCGCGGCAGCGTCAGGGGGCAGCGAACCTGCGCCGCGGACGGGCTCTGCGCCAGCCTCGGCAGCGTCACGGTCGAGCGCGGCGGCGCGCTCATGTTCGCAAGGGTCGGGGAAGGCGATTCAGGCTGCATGGTCGTCCGCGAGGTCGAGGTGGGCGCGCAGTGACGACTGCTGGCGCGTCAGCAACGCCGGTTCGGATGTGCCGTCGTCGTGCGCGTAGAGCGCCGCGCCGAGGTTGCCCAGTGCGACCTGGGCGGGGTCGCCGGTGTCGAGCGCTTCCATCGCGGCGACCAGCTCGTTGAAGCCGGCGATACGACTGCGCGGGACCTCGTGCCGCAGGTTCGGCCGCTCTTCGAACGACACCTGCGACGTGAACGGCTCGGCGAGCAGTTCCAGCGTCGTCGCGTCGACGCAGTCCAGCTCGACGAGCGCCGGCAGCAACGTCTGCGCCAGGATCCAGCGCGCCTGCTTTTCCTGCGAAGCCAGGGCGTCGGTCACGAGCAGCGACATCGTGTGCCGCTCGACCCGACCGGGGCTCGTCTTCAGGACATCCAGCGCCAGGCCGACGCGCCGCACCGGGTGCACCTCATCGAGGATGCGTGCCAGCGTGGCGTCGCCTTGCGCCAGCGATGCCGCGTCGACCGCCTGCCGGTGGATGGAAGCGACGAGCCCGGCATCGACGGGCTTGCCCTGCGCCCGGTGCGGCAACGAGTAGCGGAGCGCAACGAGGGCGGTGTCGGCGATCGTACTGCGCTCGGCGCCCGGGTCTTCTTCGCCGCCCGCGTTGCCCGGGCCGTTCGCGTGGGTCACGTTGACTACGTTGCACTCCCCGAGCGTCATGCGCGCGCCGTGCACGGCCGCGATGTTGGCTGCCAGCATGGCAGCGCGTCGCCCGGAGATCGCCAGCCCCGCCTGGCGCAGCGGCACCACCAGCGCCGACGTGTAGGCCGTGATCCATTCGCCGTGCAGCGCCGCGCAGAGCGCGGTGGCGTGCCCGCACCGGACCACCAGTGCGGGTACGTCGATCGCCTTGGCCTCCGGGTGGACCGGGCCGAGGCCGCTGCGGATCACGCAGCGGCGCGCTTCGGGCGACAGATCGTCCAGGGCCGGCAGGTGCAGCACGAAGCCGAACCGGTCCGCCAGCGCGGGGTCGAGCGGGAGCGATCCGACATAGACGTCCAGCTCATCGGGTGCGTCCGGCGCCGCCGGCGGGTTCATCGCCGCCCAGCGGTAACGCAGTCCGTCCAGCGCGATGCCCTGCACGCGCTTCTCGTGGACGATCGAGAAGAGCTTGTTCTGCACCTCGGGCCGGCAGCGGCTGATCTCGTCGAGGAAGACACTCTGCGCGCCCCAGAGCGTGGCCGGCGTGCGCAGGTAGCGCAGGCCATCGCCGTCCGGGACGGGGAAGCCCACCAGGTCGTCGAAGGAGATCAGGCTGGCGTTGTAGTGACGGTGCTCGAGCCGCAGCGCGACGGCCAGCCGCTCGAGCAGCGCGCTCTTCGCGCTGCCGTGCGGCCCGATCAGAAGCATCGGCGTCTCGGACGCCAGCGCCGCCAGCACCGGCGCGTCGAGGTGCGACAGACCGTGAAGGCCGAGACTGGAGAGCAACCCCGTCGCACGAGTCGATACCGCGACTGTCGTTGCGACGGGTACCGCCGGCTCGCCGGCGTTTTCACCACGAGATGTGCGTTGCTTCAAGCTCCTGCTCCTCACCGTCCACGCGAGTGGCGCAGGCGGCACCGGACGGAGCAGGGCGCAGCCGACGCTTTAGCAGCATTTGTGGATCGCCCTGCAAGTTGTCGATCAACTCGGCGATTGAAAATGAAACGGCCCTCGAGAACGAGGGCCGCCTGCCTGCTGTTGTTGCGCTTGCCCCGAAGGACTGCGCCTCATCCCCGATCTGGTCGGGTACCACCTTGCCGCAGGACGGCAGGTTGGCGACAGGCAGGCGGCCTGCGCTCTTGATGACATGATGAGGTTACTACGGAGTGGTTTTGGGTGCAATGGGGTGGTGTCGGGAAGAGTCGTTACAACACAGGTAGCCGTTTCCATCCATAGCGCCGCGCTGCCTCGAGCGTCGCGTTCCAGTCCAGGACCCGCCACGTCCCGTCGCCCTGGGGTAGCGCATTGAGCGGGCCGCGCCGGGCGATGACGCCGGCGCATGCTGCAGCCATCCGCTTCGCTGCGTTGTGCCAGAACGTCGCCTCCGGCAGTACCGGCTCGCGGCCGTGCAGGCAGTCGATGTCGATCCACCTCGTGTCGGTCACGGTGTCAAAACACGATCCCGGATCGTCTGGCAGACGCGTCGGCAGTGGTCCGAGGTCTATGACGCGACGCGCAAACGCCCCGTCGTTTTCGCCAGGAAGACGCGGCGCCCAACCCGCGGGGATCGGTGATCGAGCGAAAGCGTCGTCTCTCGCGTCTTCCATTGGACCGCCCTTCCGATCGAAGCTCACGCCCGCGGCCCCCGAAACAACTGCGCCGGCCGAAACGCGCCCACCCGGAACTCCCCCTCCACCGGCACCAGCAGGTCCCGGTCCGACAGCCGTCGCCGGAAGCTCGACTTGTCGAGCGGGTGGCCTAGCACATGCTCGCAGAACGATTGCAGTTCACCGAGCGTGAACGCTTCCGGCAGGCAGCCGAACGGCAGGTCCAGCACGTCGATGTCAGCGCGCATCGCACGCACTGCCTTGTCGACGAGCGTCGCGTGGTCGAAGGCCAGCGGCGCCGCGATCGCCTCGTCCACGCTGCGCCACGCGAGTGCTTCGATGCGCTTGCCGGCGCTGAAGTCGGGCGCGTCGGCCGGGACCAGCCCCCGATAGACGACGCTCAGTGCCCAGGGCGCACGCGGATCGCGCTGGGGCCCGCCCACCGCGCACAGCTGGCGCAGCAGCGGCAGCGGTGCGCCCAGGCGCTCGGTCGCCACGCGCTGTGCGGCGGCGTCGAGCGAGGCGTCGAGATCCACCCGCAGCACCCCGCCGGGCAGCGCCCAGCGCCCGGCATGCGGCGCCTCGGCGCGTCGGGCGAGCAGGACCTGCAGCGTGCCCTCGCGCACCGCGAAGACTGCGAACTCGAGTCGGGTGAAAGGCATCGGATGGATTGAGGGAGTAGGCGTGGCAGCCATGCTGTGTGGACCGAAAGTTGATAGTTGCATCGTACACCTAAGATATGCATACTGTGTTCGTTGCTAAATGCAACTAAGGAGGCTCGATTGAATGCTTACGATGTGATCGGCGACATCCACGGCTATGCCGCACCGCTCGAGGCGCTGCTGGGGCGGATGGGCTACGTCCCGAATGGGAAGGGCTGGCGCGCGCCGGTCGGGCGCAAGGCCGTCTTCGTTGGCGACCTGGTCGACCGGGGTCCCGAGCAGGTGCGGGTTGTGGAACTGGTGCGGTCGATGGTCGACGACGGACAGGCGGTGTGTGTGCTCGGCAACCACGAGTACAGCGCGATCGGCTGGGTGACCCGGCGGCTGGGGCCCGACGGGAAGCCCGTCGGCGAAGGCAAACGCTTGGATGAGTTGCCGCCGGAGGCGTGGTTGAAGAAGCACACGGCACGGAACCTGGACAACCACGCCGAGTTTCTGAAGCAGGTGGAGGAGGGGTCCGATCTGCACAAGGACATGATCCGGTGGTTCCGCACGCTACCGGTCGCGCTGGACCTCGGTGGCATCCGCGTCGCCCACGCCTGGTGGAACGACACGTTCGTCCGGCGTCTGGACGAGCGCCTGCGCAACGGTCTTGACGACGCGTTCCTGCAGGTCGCGGGCGTGAGAGGGTCACCGGAGTGGCTGGCGATGGAAGGCGTGACCAAGGGGCTGGAGGCGAAACTGCCTGATGGCGTGACCTTCGTCGACCACGGCGGGGTCGTGCGGCCTGAGGTACGTCTGCGCTGGTGGTTGCCCAAGGGCAGCAGCTGGCGCGCGGCAGCCTTCGTCTCGGACGAAGCGCGCGAGCGGCTGTGCGACCGCACGCCAGTACCCGACTGCGACGGCTTCGGCGAGGTCGAGGGCGCACCGGTGTTCATCGGCCACTACTGGATGGACGGGCCGCGTACGCCGCAGTCGTCGAAGGTCGCCTGCTGCGACTACTCGGTGCCGAGGTCGGGTCGGATGGTGGCGTATCGGTGGGATGGGGAGGCGGAACTCAGTTCAGCCAACTTCGTGGAGGCGAGGTGATGCCTGTCGATGATGCTCTGGATGTTTCGCGCGGGGGCGCATCGGTGGTCGGTGCCGTTTTTGAAAGCCCCGTCGAGCGGGCGGTTGTCATCGCACTGCACGCGCACCGCGGACAGGTCGACAAGGCGGGTGCACCGTACGTGCTCCACCCGCTGCGCATGATGGCGAGGATGACCGACGATGACTCGCGCATGGCCGCCGTGCTGCACGACGTTGTCGAGGATAGCCCCGGCTGGACCTTCGAACGGCTGCGCGCGGAGGGAATCCCCGATGCGGTCGTCGAGGCGGTTGCCTTCCTCACGAAGCGCCCCGAAGAGGAAGGCGACTACGAGGCGTTCATCCGACGCGCCGCGCGCAATCCGATCGCATGCCGCGTGAAGGTTGCGGATCTGGAGGACAACATGGATCTGTCGAGGATTGCCGCGCCGGGGGAGCGGGACTTTCGGTGGGTCGAGAAGTACCGGAAGGCGAAGGTGTTGTTGGAGCAGTTGGGTGACCGTGTGCCGGCTTCGAAGGATGCCTCGGACCACTGAGAAATGTCAGTAGCCTGCAAGTGGCGGCAAGTCGCGCGCCAGCCCTGCGTCGGTACTCGGCGTCATGAGCAATGCGGCAAGACTTTCGGCTAGTGCCACAGTCACCTGTCCCCACTCCCCGCGCGAGCCATACTTTGAAGGATGCCCAACCATCAGGAGAGGCGTCGTTCTGCCAACGCACTCGACCAGCGCGTCTGCGCGGCGAAAGATCTGAGCGGGCGAGCGACCGTTTGGCGTGAACACCGCGTTTGCCTGACTTTCAGTGATCGTACCGGGCGCGCAGTGAAGCTTCGTGAACAGGCTGTATGCCGTGCTGGAGATCAACAGGATTGCACGTGGCTGGACGGCAGTGATGATTCGCGACAGGAATGGTTTCGCCTCCAGCGCCGCCTGCCGCGGATCCATGCTGAGCGACTGCGTGTCGCGGGAGCGGCGAAAAATGACGTTGGTCATCGGCACCTGCCGGATGATGTCTACAGAGCGGGTGTCGAGTGCAGCCGATAGAAGATCGTACAGGGGCCGCGCGAGCGAATATCTCGGATCATTCCGGAAGCGGGGAATGTCATGCTCCCAGTTCTCAAAGAAGCTCGAAGACGCTGCCAGGCTCGGGCCATTCTCGGCGCCGCCTGGATTCTGCCCCAGGACAAGCAGGGGGGATGGATCGATCCGGGAGTAGAAGATCTTGTATTGGCCGGGGGTGGAAAAGCCGGTGACCGCACGATAGTCACGGTCGATCTCTTGCATCAACGCAGGCGTTGCGTCGAGGTCGGATGAATTCGTCGCACCAGGGCCGGAGGCCTGCTGAAACTCGATCTTTTGCATGTTCAGTGCCCCTGTCGAATGACGGTGATGACTTCATCGGTCGCCGGATCGACGACGATGGCCGTGTTCATGAAGCGGCTCATCTGCTTCACGACGGTCGGGCCGACACCGCGCCCCAGTGCCCGTCGCGCTCGCTTGTCGAAGACGACGCGCTCTGCCGCATGCGAGGATTGGCGGGTGCCGTAAGCCAGAAGCCAATCCACGATCAACGGTGGAATACAGCGTTGCTGGGCTCGGACCTGTGCATGTCGCGTGAGAGTCATTTCTGCTTTACTTTTCCAGAGAGCTTCGAGGCGGCGGAGCTCCTTCGCTCGATAGCAGAGTCCGGCAAGTAACAGTTGAGGCCGGTCAGTTCGTCGTCCTCGAGCAGCATGCCGAAGGGCGTGAAGTAGTAAGGGCCCTCCAGCAGGGGAGCTTTGTCTGCTCCGTCACTCTCTGTGCCGCATTCCAGGCATTCCACGTAGAGCTTCTGAAGAAGTGCGCGGTAGGGTTGCAGAGGATCGAACACGACCGTCGCGATCCGTCCGAGCGGGGCGAATGCGCGATCGATGTCGTCCGTTTCGGCATCGAATTGCGTCGCCTGGAGGTTCTTGACCAGCGTGCGCACGTGGTCCGGGCCCATTTGCGTGACGAGCACCTGGTTACTCGGACTGATGGGCTGATCGGGGATCATGAAGAAGTGATCGTGGAGGAACTCGGTCGACGCACCGAGGAGCATGAGAAGCCGGTTGAGCAGGCACTCGCGCGGGATATTCTTCTCCGTGCAGACCTCTTCCAGCAGTTGCGCCACGGAAGGGTCCAGGGCCAGTGAGATCTGGCTGGAGCCGTCCACTCCCGCGAACAGACTCTTGAGCTTGATCTCCAGGTAGCGGCGGGCTTCCGGGCTGTTGGTTACGGTCAGCTCCTCGCGGATGCGAGGAAGTTCCTTCGCCAATGCTCGGGTGATAAGGCCGTCGCGCCTTATGCAGGCGGCATCCGACCGCTCGTTAAGGGCGTCGAGGATGGGTTGCCAGACGCGGAGGGTGATCTTTGCGCGAGGGGCGATTGCTGGTTGCTTGGTAGCCATGACCAAAGACTAAGGCAAAATCCTTAGAAATGCAAGGCGCACGGAATAACCGCTCGCATCAACCTCGGGAATCGTTATTACAAGGGCGTTTCATGGCGGCGCGTTGCGATCGATGACCGGCTACGTTCTTCTCTCTTCCGGTTGTCGCGTATTCCCGAAAAGGTATAGGCTGTGCCCGAGGGTCATGAATCCAGGCCGCTCTTCTGGATCGCCAGCAGCAAGAGGGACCTGATGGCATTGCCGCTCCGCGTGCGGAGGTTCTTCGGTCACGCATTGGACTTCGCGCAACATGCAGAGGAGTTGCGACATGGCAAGGCGCGTCATTGATGGCATCGAGGTCGAACGTGGTTCGGGCAACGTCTTTGCCGACCTGGGCCTGCCGGATGCGGAGAAGCTCAAGATCAAATCGGGGCTGGTGATCGAGATTACCCGGGCAGTGCGTCGCCTCGGGCTCACGCAGGAAGATGCGGGTCGCCGCATGGGCATCCCGCAGCCGAAAGTGTCCGGTTTGATGCGTGGCGATTTCGCCAATCTGTCCGAGCGCAAGCTGATGGATTGCCTGAACCGACTAGGCTATGACATCGAGATACGCGTACGGCGCACGGCTGATCCGGTCGGGCAGTTGAAGTTGGCGATTGCGTGACGCGTCGGTGACGCGATTGCGCTCGACGCGTTACCGTAAGCGGTGACACGGTGGCTGGTGAGGTTCGCTTGACCGCAGCCGATAATGTTCACCCTCGACAACAACTGCGAACTGCGTTTCCGCAGGTACGCTACTGCGGCTTGATGTTGGCGACCTCCGCGACCTGGCGCCACATCGCGATCTCCTTGCGTACCCGGGCTTCGAACTCCTCCGGGGTATTGCCGACAGGCTCGCCACCGATCTCCAGCATGCGCTGCCGGATATCGGGCTGTTGCAGGACGGCCGCCACATCGTTGCGGATACGCTGCACCAGTTCGCGCGCGGCCCCTTTCGGCGCCATCAGGCCGAACCAGGAGACGGACTCGAAGCCTGGGAGACCGTCGGCGATCACGGGTGCCTCGGGAAAGAGCACGGAAGGCGTGAGCGATCCGACGCCGATGATCCTCGCCCGCCCCGACTTGACGGCCGACTGCACCGAACTGATCGCAGCGATCGCAAGTGGGATGTGGCCGCCCAGCAGGTCGGTCATCAACGGCCCCGCACCCTTGTAGGGAATGGGTTCCACGCTCACCTTGGCCAGCATGTTGAAGTTGTAGGTCGCCAGCGGCGAGCCGGTGTTGCCCATGTTCATCTGCTTGGGGCGGGCTTTGGCCAGGGCGATCAGTTCGCGGGCATTGCGCACGGGCAGCGACGGATGCGCGACGATCGCATGCGGCGAGATCGTCACGAGCGTGATCGGCACCAGATCGGTGTGTGGATCGTAGGGAAGCTTCGCGTAGGTGATCGGCGCGTTGGTGAAGAGATTCGACGTGAGCAGCAGGGTATGGCCGTCGGGGGCGCTCTTCGCGACCAGATCGGTACCGATGACCGTGCCCGCGCCCGGGCGGGGATCGAGCACGATCTGCTGCTTCCACCGTTCGGTGAGCGCCGGCATGATGATCCGCGCATTCGCATCGCTGCTTCCCCCGACTGCGAAGGGGATCACCAGTCGAATCGGTTTGGCGGGGAAAGCCTGGGAGAATGCCGAGCCCGTCGCAAGTAGCAACAGTCCGGAGACGCATCCGATGGCTGATGAACGCAACTGTGATCGGCTGCACGGATCGACCGACGCCGCCACCGCTCCTCGTCCCGTAACGCGCTCGATCATGCGAGTCGTCCCTATTGTTGGTCTGGTCTGGCGCTTCGACTGCAAGAGCGCGCGATCGGCCACCGTTTTTTACACAGTACCACATGGTGAGCGGGAGCTTGTTGCAGGGACGTTCGTGGAGGCATCGTTACCAACGTCGCTGCATCAAGGCACGCAGGGGGATCTATTTCTTAACATCTACATCAGGCGCCGGAGGCCCGATGAACACGAAGGCGGCAAAGCTTTTCACCAATGGCGGCAGTCAGGCCGTGCGGTTGCCCGCCGAGTTCCGCTTCACTGTAGCCGACGAGGTCTATGTCCGCCGGGACGCATCACTGGTGAAGTGATTCTTTCCGGCAAGCCCGCCGATGCCGACTGGGCCGGGTTTTTGGCGCTTCGCCACAGCACCGAACTGCGAAACGAGTGGCTGGGCACCCGACCGCTGAACGAACCGCTGCGTTCCCGCGTGCTGTCCGAGGATGATTGACCTTGCTGTAGATGCTCGACGCCGACAGCGTCAGCTACCTGATCCGTGGGACCTGCCCCGCGCTCGACCCGGTGCTCGTGACGAACAACACGCGTCATTTCTCGAGGATTCCGGCCTTGCGGGTCGAGAACTGGACGACTGACTCCCTCGCGCCCGGATGCCAGGGCCGGGTTGTCGATCGAGGATTGGACGGGGCCGGTGCGATCGCTCTGGCGATGCCTGTCGCAAGCTGAGGGCGCAAGTCGAAGCGCACTGGTTCGAAACTTGCTGCAGGTCCCTGACCCATTCGGCAATGCAAAGCGGACAGCACCATGAACGCAGCACCCACCCTGCTCGTGACCGGCGGCGGTATCGGTATCGGTCGCGCCACTGCACTCGCCTTCGCGCGTGCGGGCTACCACGTGGTCGTCACCGACGTCCTTGAGACGGAAGGCCGCGCGGTCGCCGAATCGATTGTCGCTGCCGGCGGCAGCGCCACCTTCATGGCGATGGACGTGCGCGACACCGGCCGTGTCGATGCGGTCGTCGCGCAGGTCTGCGCGGCGCGCGGCGCGATCGACGCGCTGGTGCTCAATGCGGGCATCGCGCGCAAGGTGCCGCTCCCTGAACTCACCGACGAGCACTGGGACCACACGGTCGACATCGACCTGAAGGGCATGTTCCGCGTGGCCCGCGCCGCGCTGCCCGCGATGCGAACGCGCGGCGCGGGCGCCATCGTCTGCCTGACCTCGCTGATGGGCGTGGCCTGGGGATGGACCGAGCATGTGCACTACTCGGCGGCCAAGTCCGGCGTGATCGGTCTCATGCGCGGCCTCGCCGCCGAGGTGGCGACCGACGGCGTGCGCGTGAACGCCGTATCGCCCGGGTACGTGCGCACCGCGCAGCTGCTCTCCGCTGAACACTCGCTTGGCCCCGAGGGGGTGGAGCAGGCGGCCGCGCGCGTGCCGCTCGGACGGGTCGGTGAACCGGAGGACATCGCCGAGGTGATCCTGTTCCTGGCCTCCGATGGCGCGCGCTATGTCACCGGCCAGGTGCTGGTCGCCGACGGCGGGCTGTCGATCTGCCCGCAGTAGCCGACGGTACGCGTGCACTGCGGAGGAGCGCGCCCATGGTGCTTCTGCACCAGCAGGGCGCGTGAACGGCGTCGATACGCCCTTCAAGTCGTGGCACGGACATTGCTCATGTGCCCTGTAGTCCGCGAATCACTTCTTTCGGCTGTTCCTTCCCGCGCATCCCGCGCGGATCTGTCAGGAGTCCTCCATGAAGCTTCGATCCGTCCACGCCCTGCTGACTTCGGCCAGTCTGGCGCTTGTCCTGGGCGCTGCGCCCGCACTCGCCAACAAGCCGTGTATCGGCGCTTCGCTGCCGATCACCGGCCCCACCGCATGGGCTGCCGACTCGATCCGCATGGGGGCGGAAGTCGCGATCGCCGAGATCAATGCGAAGGGTGGCGTCCTGGGGCAGCGCCTGAGCTTCGTCGCCTATGACGATGCCGGGCAGCCGCCGCGCGGCGTGGACAACGCCCGGCGCATCGCCGAGTCCGACGGCTGCATCGCGATGTTCGGGGGCTGGCACTCCGGCGTCGCGCTCGCGGTGGTCGAGCCGGTGCATGACGCACGCATTCCGTACATCGCGGTGATCTCCGCGGGCACGCGCATCACCGAGAACGACCGCAAGCCCAACTACATGTTCCGAGTGTCGATGTTCGACCGCTGGCAGGCGCTGGCACTGGTGCGCAAGAGCAAGGAAGTCACGAAGACCGGCAACATCGGCGTGCTCTACGAAGACACCGGCTGGGGGCAGGGTGCCGTGCCTGACCTCAAGGCCAGCGCCAGCGCCGAGAGCGCGAAGATCGTCGGCTTCGAGGTCTTCAAATGGGACGATCGCGACATGACCGCCCAGCTGATCCGCCTGCGCGATGCCAAGGTCGACACCATCATCCTCTACTCGCGCGATCTCGAAGCCAACCAGATCCTGCGCTCGATGCAGCGGATCAACTACTCCGCGCGCATCGTTTCGGCCTGGGGCAACACCGGCACGCTGGGCGAACTCGCCGGTCCGCTCGCCAACGGGATGATCGTGCTGCAGACCTTCACCTGGGCGGGCGACCTGCGGCCGCAGCAGAAGCGGGTGCTCGATTCGATCATGAGCCGCTACAAGCTCAAGTCGCCCGACGACATCAAGCACGGCTCGGGAGCGGCGAACGCGTATGACGCGGTCTATATCCTGGCCGAGGCGATCCGCACCGCTGGCGCCTACGACCGCACCCGCGTGCGCGACGCGCTGTACAAGGTCACGCACGAGGGCATCGTGCAGCGCTATGCGCCGGCCTTCACGCCGGAGCGCCACAATGCGATCCTGCCTGAAAACTACGTCTGGACTGCGTGGCACAACGGTCGGATCCTGCCGATCGCCCAGACGCCGTACGGCAAGTAAGGACCTGCTCGTGCCCGCCCGCCAGGTCCGGTCTGTCCGGCCCTGGCGGGTGGCACGCGCGCTCGCGCCATGACCGCCTTCGTCCAGTACACGCTCTCCGGCCTCGTGATCGGAGGGCTCTATGCGATCGTCGCCCTCGGCTTCTACATCATGTGGTCGGCCGTGCGGGCGGTGAACTTCGCCCACGGCGATACCCTGATGCTGGGCTCGGTGCTGGCCATCGCGCTGATGTGGGCGGGGGTGCCCCTGCTCGTCGGCATCCCCCTGGCGATCGCTGCCTCCGCCGGGTTCGGCCTGCTCATCGAACGCATCGCGGTGCGACCGCTCAACCACGGACCCTCCTCGGTTGGCTGGATGCTGTCGACGATCGCGATCGGCCTGATGCTGGAGGCGTTCGTGACCATCACCTTCGGCGCCGACCCGCGTTCGCTGCCTTCCCCACTGATGGGTGCACCGATCTCGATCGCAGGTGCGGGCATCTTCCCGCACGAGTTGCTGGTGCCGGTGGCCGCGGTCGCGCTGCTCGCGCTGCTCGACTGGTTCTATCGCGCGACGATGCTCGGCCGGGCCATGCGGGCGATCGCGCAGAAGCCGGTGGCCGCGGGCCTCATGGGCATCGACGTGCGCCGCATGGCGCTCATCTCATTCGCTGCCGCCTCCGCGCTGGGTGCCTTCGCCGGGATCCTCGCCGCGCCGATCATCCAGGTCTCGGCGACCATGGGGCTGCTGCTGGGGCTCAAGGGATTTCTGGTCGCGATCATCGCCGGGATGTCCAACGCGCGAGGCATCGTCATCACCGGGTTTGCCTACGGCGTGCTGGAGCGCTTCATCGAGGGCTTCGGGAACACCTCGCTGCGCGAGGTACTCGGCTTCGGCGTGATGATCCTGCTGCTGCTGATGTTCCCGAACGGCCTGTTCGGACAGCGTGAAGTGAACAAGGTATGAAGCCGAATCGGTTCACTGCAGGCGTGGCCCTCCCGGCCGTCGTGTTCGCGGTCGTGCTGGTCGCCATTCCCGAGCTGGTCAGCAACAGCTTCCAGCTGCGCGCGGTGATGCTGTTCCTCATCTACGCGCTGGTCGCGCTCGGGCTCAACCTGCTGGTCGGACTGGTGAGCCTGGTGTCCCTCGGGCAGGCGGGCCTGTACGCGCTGGGGGCCTACACCGTGGCGATCCTCGCCACCCAGACCGGTGCCGGCTTCGTACTGGCCATGATGGGCGCGATCGCGGTCACGGCGGCCGCGGGCGTGGCGCTGTCCTATCCGACGGTGCGGGTGCGCGGCGTCTATCTGGCGGTGGTCACGATCGCCTTCGGCCTGATCGTCCAGAACGTGGCGATCGACTGGCGCACTCTGACCGGAGGCACGCTGGGCATCTCCAATGTCCCGCGGATCGACCTGGGCACCGGGCCGCTGAGCACGACCGGGCTGTACGGCCTGATAGCGGCCATCACGTTTGTCGGCTTCGTGCTTCACCACAACCTGATGCATTCGCGGATCGGCCGCGCGATGCGCGCGGTCGCGCAATCGGAGACCGCCTCGCGCGCACTGGGTATCGACCCGACACGGCAACGCGTGCTGGCGTTCGTCCTGTCCTCGGTGTTTGCCGGCATCGCGGGCGGGCTCTATGCCTACCTCAACCGCTACGTGAATCCGGACACGTTCAGTTTCTCCGACTCGATCCGCTTCCTGCTGATGGTGATCCTGGGTGGGTCCGGCACCACCTTTGGTCCGCTGATCGGCGCCGGCATCCTGACCTGGATCCCCAACCTGCTGCAGGCCTTCGGGAAGTGGCAGCTGTTCGTCTATGGCGCTCTCCTCGCCAGCGTGATCTTCTTTCTGCCCAAGGGCATCGCCGGGTCCGCGCGCGACCTGTGGCTGCGCTGGCGCGTGGGTCGCAACCAGTCCGTCCGTCAGGCGGATGCATGGCCCAAGCCCTCGCCGGGCGTCGATGCGCTGCTCGGCGTGCGCGCCACCGTCCGAGGGCCCGTGCTTCAGACGCGTGACCTGACCATCCGCTTCGGAGGACTGTCCGCGGTTTCGGGTGTCACCGTCGACATCGAGCGCGCGACCGTGCACGCGATCATCGGCCCGAACGGTGCGGGCAAGACCACGCTCCTCAACGCGCTGTCGGGTTTCTATGCACCCACCGAAGGACGCGTGACGCTGCTGCAGGACGAAGTCGGCGGTCGCTCGAGCGTGCAGATCGCGCGCGGTGGACTCACCCGCACCTTCCAGAACACCGAACTGTTCCCGGAGATGACGGTCGAGGAGAACGTACGGGTCGCCTTCCACGCGCGCAGCCGCTGCGGGTTCCTCTCCACCGTGTTGCGACTGCCGGCCTTCCACGCGGAAGAGCGCCTGCAGCGCGAACGCGCGGCGCTGCTGCTCGACTATGTCGGCCTTGCTGCCTACCGCGACGAGACCGCCGCGAACCTCGCCTTCGGGCACCAGCGGCGGCTGGAGATCGCGCGCGCACTCGCGCTGTCGCCGGAGATCCTCCTGCTCGACGAACCTGCCGCGGGCCTGACGCATGCCGAGATCGATGAGCTGATCGCGCTGATCCGCGACCTGAAGCGCCTGGGGGTCACGGTGGTTCTGGTGGAGCACCATGTGGACATGATCATGTCCGTCTCCGACCACGTGACCGTGCTCGATTACGGCGAGGTGATCGCCTCGGGCGCGCCGAGCGCCGTGCGCGAGGATCCACGGGTCATCGAGGCCTACTTCGGTGCCGGCACCGTACCCACGGGAGCTCACGCATGAACCCGGCGACTGTCAGTCCGTCGCCTGCGCTGCTGAAGGTCACGGACCTCGGGGTTTCCTACGGCCGGGTGCGCGCAGTGCAATCGGTCAGCCTGGAGGTGGGCGAGGGCGAGTTCGTCGCGATGATCGGCTCGAACGGCGCCGGGAAGTCCTCGACGATGAAGGCGATCTCCGGGGTGCTCGAGCCGGTGGCCGGACGCGTCGAGTTCAACGGCACGGACGTCACCGGGCAGCCTTCGCACCGCCTGGTTCGGCAGGGACTCGCCATGGTGCCCGAGGGGCGCCAGGTCTTCGCCGAGCAGTCGGTGGAGGACAACCTGCGACTGGGTGCCTTCGTGTTCTCGCGCACCCCGAAAGCGATCGACGAGGCAGTGGAGCGCGGCTTCGCGCTGTTTCCGCGACTCGCGGAGCGCCGCGCGCAGGCGGCTGGCTCGCTGTCGGGCGGGGAGCAGCAGATGCTCGCGATTGCCCGTGGCCTGGCTTCGCGGCCCCGCCTGCTCGTGATCGACGAACTTTCCCTCGGCCTTGCCCCCAGGGTGCTGGACATGCTGTTCCCGGTCCTGCAGCAACTCAACCGCGAAGGCCTCGCCATCCTGCTCGTCGAGCAGCTGGCCACGCAGGCACTCGCGGTATCCCATCGCGCCTATGTGATGGAAACCGGTCGCGTGACCCTGCAGGGTAGCGCCCGAGCTCTTGCGCAGGATCCGGCCGTCCGTCAGGCCTACCTTGGCAGGCACTGACTCCCGCGCAGTGGCGCGCACCATCGGGCTGGCTGGCGTGCCAGCCCGGCAGCACAACGATCGCCGCTCCGGCTTCGCGCTGGCCCAGCGAAACATCCGATATCGCGGGTTCGCCCTCCGATCGAAGCCCTCGGGCGCCTGGCCCCTGCTCGACCTGCGCGGGGCTCCGTTCGAGTGGGTGAACCGGCATGACCTAGACAGGACCCTCTTCGATCCTGCAACCCTGCGCCGGGCAGGCCCTTCAGACCCAGTCTCCGAGTTCCCTCATCGGAATGTTGTGCGTCGGGCAGATCGGCGGTCCCAGGTGCAGGAAGCGCCGGGGTACGGTCACCTTGTAGCCGCACGTTGCGCACTCGGCCTTCGGCGGTGGCACGGAGGCCGGGCGACGATGGTCGGCCTTCAGCTTTCCGTGCGGATAGGGAGGTAGCCTCGCGAGGAGGGACTCCAGGCGGGTCTTCAGCGCGGGGCCTGCGCTGGCGCTGCGCATGGGCCCCTGCAGTCCGATGGCCAACGCGATCTTCCGGAATGCCTTGCCGTGCCTGTGCTCGCAGTCATCCACGGCGTGGACCAGTTCGTGGGTCAGCGTATCGATGACTTCGTACGCAGTCCCCAGAGACGGCGAAATGAAGATGTGGTTCGTGTCGTCCGTCGCACTCTTCCGCGACCAGCACTGCCCGATGGCGCTGCTGCGCAGCCCGGTGCTTGCGTAGCCCACCGATGCCTTGACATCCGGAACGCGGTATCCGTGCGGGGTGAAGACCTCCTGGGCGAGCAGGTCGCTCGCGAGCAGCAACCACCCCTCGCGTGTCGCTTGCAGCGCGATCGTCTTCTTCGGTTTTTCGCTCGTCTCCATGTCGTCCAGGTTCCGGGTGCGTATGCCGGTGCGTTCGATGTCTGCCGCGATCGCGCCCTCGCAGCCGAAGGTCGATCGATCAGGTCGCATCGGCAAACCCCTCATCATCGCTATCGGCTGGCTCAGGGGATGAGGCAGCGGGCAGCCTTCGTTACGCGCGCCCCCGGTGCTTTCTGCGCCACTGCTCGACCCACGCACACAACGCATCTGAGGCGCCCTTGACATCATCCATGCAGCGGATGTGTCCGGCGCAGACCTTCTGGAGCGGATCCGTCTGAGCGGTGGGCTGCTGAGTCGAGCACCGTGTGCACCCGGTCCCACTCGACGGTGACCCACCGGGCGACCCGTCAGGCGTGCGCGGAGCAGCACTCGCGGTGGTTCGATGCGCCACCGTCGAGCCCGGAGTCTCCCCCCGTGCACCCTTTGTGCCCGAGCGCCGTGTCCCTGCGCAGGAACCGTGGCATCGCCGCCTCCTGCAACGCGTCGTACCGCGCCTCGCGCCGGGACACCAGCCGCGATCGCATGCGCGTCGCGATGTAGAGCGACTCCTTGCCGAACCAGCCCTTGTCCTGCTGCCGGGCGATCCGGCCGAGCGAGGCCAGCACCGCTTGCGGCCAGGGCTGGTCGGCGAAGCGGTCGCGGGCGCCGTCGATCAGCCCCTGCGCCTGGTCCCAGTCGCCGGCACAGGCGGCATCGCGCGCCTGCTCAAGCAGGCGGCTTGCCTCGACTTCCGCATGCCGGGCGTGCACCAGCGGGTCTGCGGTCAGCGCGCCCCACGCCTGCGGCGACACTCTGTCGATCGAGAGCGTGGCCTCGGGGAAGGGTATCGGAGCGTGGTCCAGGCTCGTGGCGGTCACGCTGGCCTGAATCAAGGGCACGCCGGGCAGCGGCACGAAGCCGGCCGGGATCGACAGCTCGACCAGCGCCCAGGCTTCGGCGCCCCAGGCGACGTCCGGCAGGCTGACCGCCGGCGCGCCCAGGCGCGGCTCCATCGGGTAGTCGTTGAGCACCCTCATGCCCACGCCGGTGCAGGTCGCGATCGACAGCCGTACCTGGCGGGCGTAGAGGCTGGAGATCAGGTCGAACTCCTCGGCGAAAGGCTCGAACAGGTCGGCGGTGTTCTCCCCGTAGTACGGATTGCCGCCGCCGGCGCGCGCCATCGTGGTCAGCAGCGACTCGTCGAATTCGCGCCCCAGCCCGTAGGTGGAGGTGGTGACACCGCGCGCGGCCGCGGCGGTACAGTGCGCGGCGATAGCAGGCGTCTTCCCGCGGTCGCCCGTGCTTGCGTTGCCGTCGGTGAGCAGGATGATCCGCGCGATCGATGCCGATGCTGCGTCGGGTAGCAGCGAATCGGCACCGGTGGCCCAGCCGCCGTGAAGGCTGGTGTTGCCGCCGCCCTGGGCGAAGGCCCTGACGTGGTGCTGCGCGCTCTGGTCGCCCACCGGCCGGGCCGGGGCGAGCAGCGATGCCCGGTGGTCGAAGGTCACCATGGAGACGACGTCGGTCGGCTGCAGGCGACGGAAGAGGTCATGCGTGCAGCGTAACGCCTCGCTCAGGCGCTGGCTGTTCATCGCCCCGGACTGGTCGATCACCAGCGACAGGTGGAATGGCCGCCGCACCTGCGGGCGAGCCAGGTTGGCATCCGGTGCCTGCACTCGCACCAGCACCGCCAGGGTGTGGGCCTGCCCGCCGATCAGGGTGGGCTTGAGCGGCGTGAGGCTGACCTGCGCGGTGACGGCACGGGCGAGGATGTCGGGGTGACTGCTGGGGGACATCGGGCCTCCTCATGCGTTGCACAGTGGAGCATGGCGTTCGGGAGGCTCATGGGGTGAGACACTAATGATGAATAATATGAATTACCACAATTAGCGAAATGATAGCCGCTATGTGGATTCGCTGCTAGCCTGTTTCCGGGAGGAGGGCTCATCATGGATCGCACCGAAAGATTCCGAACGATCACCCGCCTGGTCGGCCGGCCACAGGGCGCGTCGCTGCGGCAGCTGATGGACGCGCTGGAGGTCTCCCGCGCGACCCTGAATCGCGATCTCGAGTACCTGCGCGACCGATTCAATGCACCGATTGAATGGAGCCGCGACGATGGCATCTACCGCCTGCAGGCGTCCGGTCCGAAGGGTCGGCGTTTCGAACTGCCCGGCCTGTGGTTCGACGAGCGCGAGATGCTCGCACTGCTCACGATGCAGCGGCTGGTAGGCGAATTGCAGCCGGGCCTGTTCTCGACGCAGATCAAGCCGCTGGCCGACCGGCTGCAGGCGCTGATCGGCGATGCGGGCCATCCGGCCAGGGAGATCAGCCGGCGGGTAAAGGTGCTTCCGATGGGTGTGCGGCACGCGACGCTGGAGCATTTCGAGCGCGTCGCCAGCGCGCTGCTCGAGCGGCGGCGGCTGGTGATCCGCTACCGCAGTCGTGGTCGCGGGCAGGATACCGAGCGGGAAGTGTCGCCGCAGCGGTTGGTGCACTACCGCGACAACTGGTATCTCGACGCCTGGTGCCACCTGCGCGGAGACCTGCGCAAATTTTCGGTCGATGCGATCCACGCCGCGACCGTGCAGCGGACCAGGGCCGACGACCTACCCGAGGCCACACTCGACGAAGTGCTGTGGTCTGGCTACGGCATCTTCTCCGGAAAGGCGACCAAGCTGGCGAAGCTGCGCTTCAGTGCCGAGCGCGCGCGTTGGGTTGCCTGCGAGGTGTGGCATCCGCAGCAGAAGGGCGCGTACCTTCCCGACGGGCGCTACGAACTTGAACTGCCGTACGCCAGCGAAATGGAGCTGGTGATGGACGTGATGAAGTACGGCGCGGAGTGCGAAGTGCTGGACCCGGCGGAACTGAGACGGACGGTGAAGGAGCGTCTGGCGGAGGCGGGGAAGGTCTACGGGCGGGGCACCGGGTAAACGCCCCGTCGAGCGTGATTTCCGAGCGGTCACCGCGCGAATGATCTCCGGCTGAACGGACAGGCGTGGTGCCCGGTGGCGTTCCGTACAGCGTTCAGTTGGCCTTGATGCCGGCTGCCTTCACCACGCGGCCCCACTTCTCCATGTCCGCAGCCATGTAGGCACCGAACTGGGCTGGGGTCATCCGCAGCACCGTCGCGCCGTCGTTGTCGAGCTGCTTCCGGATCTCGGGCAACTCCTGCACCGCGGAGACTTCCCGGTGCAGGCGCTCGATGATGGCCGCCGGGATGCCGGCGGGCGCGAGCAGCCCGAACCAGTTCACCGTTTCGTAGTCGGGGACGCCCGCTTCCGCGATCGGGGGCACGTCCGGCAGGATCGGGTTGCGCTGCAGGGATGCCACCCCCAGCGCGCGCAGCCGGCCGGCGCGCACGTGCGGCACGGTGGCCAGCAGGCCCCCGAACGTGAGGTTCGCATGCCCGGCGACGACATCGACGGTCGCAGCGCCTGCACCTTTGTAGGGCACGTGCAGCATGTCCACCTTCGCGGTGTAGCTGAACAGCTCGGCCGCGAGGTGGCTGACGCTGCCCACGCCCGCCGAGGCGTACTGCAGCTTGCCCGGATTCTTCCTGGCAAGGGCGAGCAGGTCCGCCACCGACCGGGCGGGCACGCCGGGATGCACCACCAGCACGACCGGGCTGCCCGCCACGATGGCCACCGGCGCGAACGACCGGATCGGGTCGAAACGGCCCTTGAGGTCGTACAGCCACGGACTGACCACGTGGGCCAGCGACGCCACCAGCAGCGTGTAGCCATCGCGCGCGGCATTGGCGGCCAGTTCGGTGCCGATGATGCCGCCGGCACCGGCGCGGTTGTCGACCACCATCTGCATGCCGAGGCGTTCGCTCATCGCCATCGCGACGATGCGACCGGTGACATCGCTGCCGCCGCCCGGCGGAAACGGGATGATCAGCCGGATGGGCTTGGCCGGATAGGCTTGCGCCACGGCCGTGCCGGCGCCTGCGGTTGCAAGTGCGAGTGCAGCTGCTCCGAGCATCGCTGCATGCAGCAGTGCGCGTGCCTTCATGCTCAGGCGTCCTGCCACACGGAACGCGCGGTCTCGGCGAGCAGGCGCAGCTTCGCGAACTGCTGGTCGGCCGTCATTACCGTGTTGCCGACGTTGCCAGAGAAGCCGCACTGCGGGCTCAGGCACAGCCGGTCCATCGAGACGAACGCCGAGGCCTCCTGGATGCGCGCGCGCAGCATCTCCGGCTGCTCTAGGTCCGGCGACTTGGTCGTCACCAGGCCGAGCGCGACGGTCTTGTCCTCGGGCATGTACTTCAGTGCATCAATCGGACCCGCGCGCGGGCTGTCGAACTCGAGGAAGTAGAAGCGCGCGTTGAGCCGCCGGAACAGCTGGTCGGCCATGAACTCGTAGCCGGCATCGGCCTGCCAGAAGCCGAGCCGGTTGCCACGGCAGACATGGATGCCGACGGTCATGCCCGCCGGTGCGGTGGCGATCACCGCGTTGATCACCTCGACATAGGTCTCGACCAGCGTGCGCCAGTCTTCGCCGCGTCGTTCCAGCACCGCCCGGATTTCCGGGTCGCCGAACTTCACCAGTGACGTCTCGTCGATCTGCAGGTAGGTGCAGCCGGCCGCATGCAGCGCGGCGAACTCCTGGCGGTAGACCTCGATCACGTCGGCCCAGAAGCCGTCGAGCGAAGTGTACGCATCGCGCAGGATGGCATCGTTGCCGCCCATGAAGTGCAGCACGATCGGCGAGGGAACCGTCATCTTCGGCGTGCACTGCGTGATCGAACGCACGAATGCGAGGTGCTCGGCGAAGATCGGACCGGTCCAGCGCAGCGGCTTGTGGATGACGAGCTTCTCGACCGGGATGGTGTCGCCCTTGGCGTTGCGATGGACGAAGTCGCCCGGCTCCGCCTTCAGGCCGCCGGATCCGAGCGCCTTGCGGAAGAAATCGACGATGTAGTTCTGCCGGCGGAACTCGCCGTCGCTCACCACGCGCAGGCCGGCCGCCTCCTGCCGGGCGACGACTTCGCGGATCGCTTCGTCCTCGATGACACGCAGTTCGTCGTCCGACAGCAGGCGTTTGCGGCGCTGCTCGCGCGCTTCGATGAGATGGGCGGGCCGCAGCAGGCTGCCGACCTGGTCGGCGCGGAAGGGGGGGGAATGCGGAGCAGCGATCATGTTCTTGTCCCTGATATATGGAGGTTCTTGTCTTCGACCGCCCGGCTACGGCTCAGCGACCGGCCTTCGCTCGCCGGCGCTGCTCCGACATCCGAATCGCCGCCTCGATCGTGGCCGGATGCCGCGCATGTGGCGTGCACATCCGGTGCGGCAGCGGCCTGATGCCGACGCGGTACAGGTCGAGCCGGTCGGCGTCCCAGCAGGCGATGATGGCCGGGTTCGACACCGTGTGCCCGTCGCTGTGCAGCCGCATGGCCTCGCACAGCTGCTCGAACTCGGTGGGCGACAGTTCGGTGATCGCGCCGTCGCGCCGCTGCCGGGTGGCGAAGTCCGCGGCGCGGTGCCCGTGCAGAGGGTCGCGGCCGTCGTCGTGGCGCTGGCTGTCGTGCAGGTACGCGAACCACGCGAGGATCGACGGATTCACGTCTGCGGCTCGCGCCAGCTGCTGGCCGTGGTACCAGACGCGGCTCCAGTGCGGCAGGCCGTGGATGCCGCCGCCGTAGTTGAGCCGGAACTGCGGCCGGACGATGGCGAGAGCCTTGCGGATGATGTGGGTCGAGGGGGCGGCTGGCATCGCTGGGACTTGTCGAAGCACGGTATGCTCTTCGATCGTACCTAAAGAACAGGCTGGCCGGGTGCAGACGTCGACGCCATCGGCGCGCACGACCGGCAGCGGAGGAGGACGGATGACCGCAGATGTTTCCCGGCAGGACGCGTTGGCCCTGGCGCGGGTGCTGCACGTCGACGGCGTCGAGTACCACTACTTCAGCCTCGCCGACGCGGCTTCCATCGGGCTGGCCGGGGTCGACCGCCTGCCATTCTCGACCAGGGTGTTCGTCGAGAACCTCGTTCGGCAGCGCGCACTCGGCCAGTCGGGTCCGGAAGACCTGCGTAACCTGGCGGCCTGGCTCGCGGCAGGCGAAGCCGACGACGGCAGCGGGGCGGGCCACCCGGACTGCGAGATCGGATTCCGCCCGGCGCGGATGATGATGCCCGACTCCTCCGGCATCACGCTGCTCGGCGACATGGCGGCGATGCGCGATGCGATGGTCGACCTCGGTGGCGACCCGCGCCGTATCAACCCGCAGATACAGCTCGACTTCATCGTCGACCACTCGGTGATGGTCGAGGCGCAGGGGCGCCCGGATGCGCTGGCCTTCAACATGGCCCGCGAGTTCGAGCAGAACCACGAGCGCTACGAGTTCCTGCGCTGGGGCAGCCGGGCGTTCGGCAGCCTGCGCGTGTTCCCGCCAGGCTCGGGCATCCTGCACCAGATCAACCTCGAGTACCTCGCCAGCGTCGTGTTCACTGCCGAGGTGGATGGCCGCACGCTCGCATACCCGGATTCGCTGATCGCGATGGACAGCCATACCGCGATGACCAATGCGTTGGGCGTTGTCGGCTGGGGCGTCGGCGGGCTTGAAGGCGGCACGGTCGCGCTGGGCGAGCCGATCTCGATCCTCATCCCCGAGGTCGTCGGCTGCCGCCTGGTCGGGCGGCTGCCCGCGGGGGCGACCGCCACCGACCTCGCGCTCACCGTCACGCAGGCGATGCGCCGGCATGGCGTGATCGCCAAGGTGGTGGAGTTCTTCGGTTCCGGTGTCGACACGCTCACGTTGCCGGAGCGGGCGACGCTGTCCAACATGACGCCGGAGTACGGCGCGAACATGGGCTTCTTCTCCGTCGATGCGGAGACGCTTGCCTATCTGTCGCTGACCGGGCGATCGCCGGCGCAGGTGGCGCTGGTCGAGGCGTACTGCAAGGCGCAGGGCCTGTGGCGCGACGGTACGCAGCCGCCGCCGGACTATGCGCAGGTGGTGGAGATCGACCTCGCGGCCATCGAGCCCTGCATGGCCGGACCGGGGCGGCCGGATGCGCGGGTGCCGCTCGCGCAGGTGCCGGCGGCGTTCGCGTCGGTGGTGGGCACGTCGGTGTCGGGATCGTCGGCGCCGGCTGCACCTGCCGCCGTCCGCGTGCCGTTGGCCGGCATGGACGACACGCTCGGCGATGGCGATGTGGCGATCGCCGCGATCACCAGTTGCACCAACACCTCGAATCCGATGGTGATGCTCGCCGCCGGCCTGCTCGCGCGCAATGCGCGGCGGCGAGGGCTGAAGCCGCCGGCGCGGGTGAAGACCTCGCTCTCGCCCGGCTCGCGCGTGGTGGCCGACTACCTCGACCGCAGCGGCCTGCAGGAGGACCTCGACGCGCTCGGCTTTCAGGTGACCGGCTTCGGCTGCATGACCTGCATGGGCAACTCCGGTCCGCTGGCCGAGGCGGTGCGCGAGGCGATCGACGCCGCACGCCTGGCGACGGTGGCGGTGCTTTCGGGCAACCGCAACTTCGATGCGCGCATCCATCCGAGCGTGCGTGCGAACTTCCTGGCCTCGCCGCCGCTGGTCGTCGCCTGTGCGATCGCCGGCACCGTTACCCGCGACCTCACCCGCGAGCCGCTCGGGCACGATCCGCAGGGCCAGCCGGTGTACCTGCGCGAGATCTGGCCCGACGCGGATGAAGTGCGAGCGGTGCTGAAGGCGACGCTCGACGCCGGGCTGTTCACCGAACGCTATCGCACCATCCTCGACGGCACGCCGCAGTGGCAGGCGCTGCAGGCGCCGGACACGCCGCGCCACGACTGGCGTGCCGGCAGCCACTTCATCATCCGTCCGCCGTTCTTCGACGGGATGCCGCTGGTGCCGCGGGCCGTGCAGCCGCTGCAGGGCGCGCGGGTGCTGCTGATGCTGGGCGACATGGTGACCACCGACCACATCTCGCCGATCGGCGCGATCCCGGCCAACGGACCTGCCGGACGCTACCTGCAGTCGCTGGGCGTCGCGCCGAAGGACTTCGTGAACTATGCAGCGCGGCGGCTGAACCACGAGGTGATGGTGCGCGGCACCTTCGCCAACCTGCGGCTGCGCAACGAGCTCACGCCGGGGGTCGAGGGCAGTTCGACGCGGCACCTGCCCTCGGGCGAGGCGATGTCGGTGCATGAAGCCGCCGAGCGCTATCGTGAAGCGGGTGTTCCGCTGGTGGTGGTGGCAGGACGCGAGTATGGTGCGGGCTCGTCGCGCGACTGGGCGGCCAAGGGCACCGCGCTGCTCGGCATCCGTGCGGTGATCGCCGAATCGTTCGAGCGCATCCATCGTTCGAACCTGGTCGGCATGGGCGTGCTGCCGCTGCAGCTTGCGGAGGGCACCACCCGGAAGACGCTCGGGCTGACCGGCCAAGAGACCTTCGACATCGACACTGTCGCCGCCGAGCAGGCGCCGCGCGTGCCGGTGGCCTGCACGATCAACCGCGCGGATGGCAGCCGCACTACCGTCACGCTGACCGCGCGCCTGGATACCCGTCTCGAGACCGAGTACTACCGGCACGGCGGCATCGTCCAGTACGTGCTGCGCAAGTTCCTGCGCGGCGCTTCAACGAACAGGTCCCAGGAGAGCCTTCGATGAAATGCATCCATGCCCGAATCGTCGCCCGAATCGCCGCCCGAATCGCCGCCCGGCCGCCCGCCGCCGCAGTGGGCTGCTGCCTGCTGCCGCTCGCGGTGGCGGCGCAGGCACAGCCGGCGCCAGCCGATTACCCGGTGAAGTCGGTCCTGTTTATGGTCCCGCAGGCGGCCGGCGGCTCCACCGACACGCTCGCGCGCCTGATCGGCCAGCGCCTGGGCGATGCGCTCGGCGTGACGGTGGTGATCGAGAACCGTCCCGGCGCGAACGGCATCATCGGCACCGAGGCCGCGCTCAAGGCTGCGCCTAATGGCGGTACGCTGATCGTCAGCGGCACCGGCATCATGGCGATCAATCCTTCCCTGTATCCGAAGCTGTCCTACGACCCTGTGCGCAACTTCGTGGCAGTGGCCAACTTCGGCTACTCGACCAGCGTGCTGGTCGCGCATCCGTCGCTGCCGGTGAAGACCATCGCCGACGTGATCGCGCTGGCGAAGAAGAAACCCGGCGCGATCAAGTACGCCTCGGCTGGGGTGGGCAGCTCGCCGCACCTGTCGGCCGCGCTGTTCCAGCACCTGTCCGGCGTGGACATCCTGCATGTGCCGTACAAGGGCAGCACGCCGGGCGTGAGCGCCACCCTCACCGGCGAGACCGAGATCATGTTCACGGGCGTCGCTTCGGCGCTGTCGTTCATCAAGGCCGGGCGGCTGCGCGCGATCTCGATCAACGGGCCTCGGCGCAGCCCCGCGCTGCCGGCCGTGCCCACGGCGGGTGAATCCGGCCTGCCCGGTTTCGAGGCGGACTTCTGGATCGGTCTGTTCGCACCGGCCGGCCTGCCGCGTCCGCTGGTCACGCGGCTCAACGCAGAGGTGAACCGTATCCTCAACGCCGACGGCATGCGCGAGCGGCTGGGCGAACTGGGCGTGGATGCGGTGCCGGGGACGCCGGAGCAGTTCGGCGAACTGCTCGCACGCGACATCGAGCGCTGGGCGAAGGCGGTGCGGGCCGCGGGGCTGAAGGGAGAGTGATCGGCCAGGGCGCTCGCCGCCAGCCTGGCTGGTGGCGAGCGCCGGGACGGACAGGCGGGCCCGGCGCTCCGGGTGCCAGCCTGGGCTGCAGGTATGCAGCGAACGCCTTCGGGGGCCGCGGCCGACTGATCCAGTGCAACGGCGTTGGTGCGCGCCACGGTCTGTCGTCCTAGAATGCCGGGAAAGGTCGCCGCTCCTCGAGACCAGACGCCGAATCCATCGACGCCGTGGCGAGCGACCCGGGAGGACGCATGGATACCCTGTACCGTCGTTCGGTCGCCGCGCTCGCGATCGCCGTATTGCCGGTTGCTGCCCTCGCTCAAGGGTTTCCGGGCAAGCCGATGCGCATGGTCGTGCCCACTGCACCGGGCGGATCCGCGGATATCATGGGTCGGCTGGTCGCTGACCACCTCAACAAGCGGCTCGGCCAGCCGGTCGTGGTCGACAATCGCCCCGGCGCCGGCCAGACGATCGCCACGACGGCGGTGGCGCGTGGCGAACCGGATGGCCACACGCTGCTGCTGGTGACGGTGAGCTACGTCATCAACCCGGCGATCTATCCCAAGCTTCCCTACGACCCTGCTGCCGACCTCACTGGCGTGGCCATGGTCGGTCGGGGACCGTTGCTGCTGGCCGTGCACCCGTCACTGCCGGCGCGCTCGGTGAAGGAACTGGTCGCGCTCGGGCGCACGCGCACGAACCGGCTCGACTACGGCAGTGCCGGCAGCGGAACCATTCCGCACCTCGCCGGTGAGCTGTTCGCAAGCTACGCCAGGGTGCCGATGGTCCACGTGCCATACAAGGGCATTGCACCCGCGGTGGCCGGAGCGGTCGCGGGCGAGGTGCCGGTGGTGTTCTCCAGCACGCCGGCGGTGGTACCCATGGTGAAGGCGCAGCGGCTGCGCGCGCTGGCGGTCACCACGGCCACGCGCGCTGCGTTCATGCCGGAGCTGCCTACCGTCGTCGAGTCAGGGGTGCCCGGCTACGATGTCGCGACCTGGTGGGGCGTGCTGGCTCCGGCCAGGACGCCAGCGGCCATCGTGCAGCGGCTCAATGACGAGATCCGCAAGGCCATGGCCTCCGATGATGCGACCAGCGTCATCCTCGCCAACGGCGCTGCGCCGGAGCTGAACATGACGCCCGATCAGTTCAACGCGATGCTGCGCACCGAGATCGCGACCTGGAAGAAGATCGTCCAGGACCGCAGCATCAAGGCCGAGTGACCAGCCCCAGCGCTTCCAGCATGCGCTCGGTGAACGCGCGCTCATGGTCGAGGAAGGCGCCGAGCGCGGGGCCAGTCATGAAGTGGTCGGTCCAGTGGTGTGCCGCCAGTTCGTCCTGCCACCCGGCATGCCGTACCGCCTCGCCGAGCAGGCCCGTCCAGTAGTCGAGCGCATCCGGGCCGATGCTGGGCGCGGCCAGCACGCCGCGCCACTGTCCGATCACGCACGGCACCGCGCACTCGGTCCATGTCGGCGCATCGGCGAACGCGCCCGACAGGCGCGCGGGCGAGGACACGACCAGCGTGCGCACCTGGCCAGCCTCGACCGCCCTGCGCGCGCTGACGGCGGAGACCACGCCCAGCTGCGCGTGGCCGGCGACCACGTCGTCCACGGCATGCGGCGCCGATTCGAACACGCGCAGCTGCAGCGCGCGCGGATCCCCGCCCAGGTGGTTCACGAGCTGCCCCATCGCGATGTGGCTGGTACTGCCGATGGCGGTAGCCAGCGCGATCGTCAGCGCGGCAGGGTCGGCCGACAGGCGGTCGAGCAGCGACATCGCATCCGGCAGGTCGCAATCGCTGCGCACGACGAAGGCCAGGTATTCGGTGAACAGGTTCGCTGCCGGGGTCAGGGCCGCATGGTCGATGTCGCTGGTGCCGAGGATGCGATTGCTCATCAGCGGCGGGGCGCTGATCGACAGCACATGCGGATCGCCCGCCCGCGCCCGCAAGGCGTTCCACGCATGCCCGCCACCGTTACCCGGCAGGTTGGTAAGACGGACCGGCACGTCGATGCGCCTGGCGGCCTCGAGGATGCGCACCAGCGTGCGCGCCGGACGGTCCTGGCCACCGCCGGGCGGTGTGCCGAGGATGAACTCGATGTCGCGGGAGGGACTCCAGGACACGGCTAAACCCGCTTCAACCTTTCCAGCATCTTCTCGGGCGTGAACGGTACCGACCGCATGCGCACGCCCGTGGCATCGAAGATGGCGTTGGAGATCGCCGAGGGCACGACTGCCGCCGTCGGCTCGCCGGCACCCCAGGGAGCCTCGCGCAGCCGGTCGACCAGGGGCGCGCGCGACACGGACTGCCCTGCGGGGATCCACGCCCCGGAGTTCCAGGCGACCACGTTCCCCCAGCTGTCGAGGGCGGCGGTGTATTCGATCAGCGTCGGCGGGCCCTTCGGATCCCAGACGTGCTCGTCGGCGCGGCTCCACTGCACGCGTACCGGCAGCGCGAACGTGCGTGCCATGTGCCTCCCCCCTCGCTGGTTTCCGCTCTGAACGGCGTATCCGCTGAGGAGCATACACCGTGCGTCATCGTAGGGCGGTGGCGACACGGCCGGGTCCTGTATGGACGCCTCGCCCGCGCCCGCAGCCACGGTGAATCCTGCTGTCACGAAAGCGTGATCTTCGCCTGCTAGAACACGGCGATTCAGGATTTCACACAGGAGCAACTCGATGGGCATCCACGATCCGCAGGCACGGCCGGACGCAGGAGGGCGCACGCCCGCGATCGATGAGGTCGTCGCGGAGCGGCTGGCGAACCCCGCACGTCGCGGAGTACTCGCCGGTGGCGCGGTCGCTGGCGCGCTGGCGCTGTTCTCCGGTGCAGCCGCAAGGCCTGCCATGGCAGCAGAGGCGCCACAGCGTGCCCGGCGTCGTCCGGCCCGGCTGGGCTTCAAGCCAGTGGCGCGCCATCGCAGCGACGTGCTGTCCGTGCCCGAGGGCTACACCGCCAGCGTGCTGTTCCGCCTCGGTGATCCGATGGCTGCAAACGTGCCGGCGTACCGCAACGACGGCACCGATCCGGCCGCGACGTTCGCGCACCGGGCTGGCGATCATCACGACGCGATCGAGTATTTCGGGATCGGCGCCGACGGCCGGCCGGTACCCAGCAGCGAGCGTGGCCTCCTCGTGATGAACCATGAGGCGATCACCGCGGTGTTCCTGCATCCGAACGGGCCATCGGTGGCCGGTACGGGGAATGCGCGGATGCGTACCTCGGCCGAGGAAGTGCTTCGCGAGTACTACGTGCACGGCGTGGCCGTGGTCGAAGTCGAGCGCGACGCGGCGGGCCGCTGGAGCTACCGCCAGGACTCACGCTTCAACCGTCGGGTGCACACCCTGACCGATGCTGCACTCAGCGGCCCGGCGGCCGGTACGCCCTACATGGTGACCCGGTATTCGCCCAACGGCACCCGCACCCGCGGTACGGTCAACAACTGTGCCCACGGGTGCACGCCCTGGAACACCTACCTCACCTGCGAGGAGAACTTCGCCAACTACTTCCGGCGCATCACGGCCGACGACGACCCGAAGCGCACCGCCAACGAGCGCGCGTCGTTCCGGCGCTACGGTATCGGTGGCATCGGCCGGGAGCTCTGGGCGACGGTCACCCCGGACACACCCGACGACCTCTACGGCCGCTGGAACGCCGAGGTGCGGGGTGCGAGTGCGGCCGAGGACTACCGCAACGTACCGAACACCTATGGCTGGGTGGTGGAGATAGACCCCTTCGACCCGAACGCGGTACCGCGCAAGCGCACCGGACTGGGCCGCTTCGCGCACGAGGGGTGCTGGCTGGCGCCGGTGCGTGCCGGACGACCGCTGGTCTGGTACAGCGGCGACGACTCGCGCGGCGAGTACATCTACAAGTATGTCTCCGATGCACCGTGGGATCCGGCCGACGCCAGCCGGGGCATCGCCGCCGGCGACAAGTACCTCGATGCCGGCAGGCTGTACGCCGCGCGCTTCAATGCCGACGGCACGGGTGAGTGGCTCGAACTTCGCCATGGCAGCGCGGCCATCAACGCCGCCAGCAAGGGCTATGCGTTCGCGGACCAGGCCGACGTGCTGATCAACGTGCGACTGGCCGCCGACGCGGTGGGTGCGACCCGGATGGATCGCCCGGAATGGGGCGCCGTGGACCCGCTCACCGGCGAGGTCTACATGACGCTCACCAACAACAGCGAAGCGATGCGCCCGCTGTCGGCGGTCGATGCAGCCAACCCGCGCCACTACAACGACGCGCGCACCAACGGCTCCGCCCAGCGCGGCAATCCGAACGGCCACATCATCCGCTGGCAGGAGGCTCGCAACGATCCCGCGGCGGCAGCCTTCCGCTGGGATATCTACCTGTTCGGCGCGCGCGCCGGTTCGAACCCGGAGAACGTCAACCTCTCGGGGCTGACCGCTGACAACGACTTCTCCAGTCCGGACGGGCTCTGGTTCTCGCCAGCGACCAGCCTGTGCTGGATCCAGACCGACGACGGGGCCTATACCGATGTCACCAACTGCATGATGCTGGCGGCGATCCCGGGGCGCGTGGGCGATGGCGGCGAACAGGCGAGACGTACCGTCGTCAGTACCGACTCGAAGGGCGGCGTGCGCGAGGTGCAGACGTTCGTTGGTGCAGCGCCGGGTGACCGGTTGCGGCGGTTCCTGGTCGGGCCGGTCCAGTGCGAGATCACCGGCGTCACCGAAACACCCGACGGACGCACGATGTTCGTCAACATCCAGCATCCGGGTGAGGACACCCGCATTGCCGACATCGGCAACCCTGCCGCCTGGCCGAGCCACTGGCCTGAGGGCGGTAGCGCACGTCCGCGCTCGGCGACCGTGGTCATCACGCGCAACGACGGCGGGCAGATCGGCATCTGAGCGCGGCCTTGCGCGGGTGGTCGTGGGGCGCATGAGGCTGCGGCTCGCGCAGTGCCTGCTGCCGATGGCAGCGGGCCTCGCGGCGGGCGGATGCTGGGCACAGGACGCACTGCGCGGCAAGCTGCTCTACCACGATGTCGGACGCCTCTCGGGTTCGGGCGTGAACTGCATCGACTGCCACGGTGGCGTGCCAGGCGGATTGCACGGCATCGGCAGGGCGGCCGGCCGGCCGGAGGTGATCGAGGCGGCGATTGCTGCCATCCACCAGATGGCGCCGCTTCGCGGCAGGCTAGGTCGGGCAGACCTGCTGGACCTGGCCGCCTACCTCGCCAGGCCCGACGTGCCCAGCCCGGACCTGCGTCCGGGAACGGTCGGGATCGATGGGGTCTTCGTGCGAGGCGAACGAGTCGCTTTCGAAGTCACGGTGGGCGGAACGGCTGCCGCGACCGTGCGTATCGTCAATGCGGGCACGATCGCGGTGCGACTGCGCTCGGGGCCGCGGATCGCCGGAGTGCATGCCGGGTTGTTCGATGTCACCGCGAGCGACTGCTCCGCGGGGCTCGAACTTGCAGCCGGGCGCGCTTGCAGCATCGCCGTGACTTTTCGTGCAGCGGTGCCGACGGGTGGCTTGCGTAGCGCCAGCCTGGATGTCGGCCACGACTGGGTGGGTGGCGGTACCGCGCTGGCGCTGATCGGTCACGGGGTTCCCGTGCGCTGAGCGCCGGGCTTTCCGACCAGCCTCGCCGAGGTACGGCGCGCCGGGCTGGTGCATACTGCGCTGACATCGGCACTGGTCGATGGCCCGTCTCTTGCTTTGCGTCGGAGGTCCTTTCAATGTCATCCAGACTGACCATGATGCTTCGATTCCCGTCCTGTCCCGTCCGTATGTCTTCCGCCTCGGCACTTGGCGTGCTCTCCATTGTGGCCGCGGTCGCCCCGGCGCCCGCGGTCGCCCAGTCCTGGCCCGAAAAGCCGGTGCGCATCGTGGTGCCCTGGGCGCCCGGTGGCAGTACCGACATCGTCGGTCGCATGCTCGCCGCCGACCTCTCCAAGCGGTTCAGCCAGCAGGTGGTGATCGAGAACCGGGCGGGCGCGGGTTCGATCGTCGGGATGGAGTTCGTGGCTGCTGCGCCGCCCGATGGCTACACCTGGATGCTCACCTCCACCGGCTACGGGTTCCTCATCCAGAAGGCCAAGGTCGACCTGGTCAACACGTTCGCACCAGTGGCGATGATCGGCACCAGCGACAGCGCGCTGGTGGTACATCCGGCCTTCCCGGTGAACAACGTGAAGGAGCTCATCGCGATCGCTCGCAAGCGTCCCGGCGAGATCAACTTTGCGTCCTCGGGCATCGGGGGCTTCCCGCACCTGAATACCGAGTTGTTCATGCTGATGTCGAAGACACGGATGACCCACGTGCCGTTCAAGGGTGGCGGGCCGGCGCTCGCCGACAACGTCGCCGGCAACTCACAGTTGCAGATCGGCTCACTGCCCGGCGCGCTGCCGTTCATCAAGAGCGGCCGGCTGCGGCTGGTCGCTATGGGCGGGCCGAAGCGCAACCCGGCCTTCCCGAACGTGCCGACGATCGACGAGTCCGGTCTGCCCGGCTACGAGTCGCAGATCTGGTTCGGCCTGTTCGCGCCGCGCGCGACGCCAGGGAACCTCATCGGGCAGATGCACGCCGCGATCAATGCCGTGCTCGAGGCGCCGGACATGGCGCGTCGGCTCGACGAGCAGGGGGTGATGATCTCCCGCCGCACGACCGCCGAGTTCGCGAAACTGATGGATTCCGAGACCGCGAAGTGGGCAAGGGTGATCAAGGCGGCGAACGTCACCGGCGAGTGATCCGGGGCGGTGCCGTTCGACCGTGGGGCGTTTGGGTCAGCCGGCAGAAACGCTCGGCAGCCGGACTGGTCCGCCGCGCACGGCCGTGATGCGCTGGACCATCGCCGGCTTGGGCGTGGTGGCCTCCCCCTGTTCGAAGGCGACCACGGCCAGCCCCGGGAACGCCTGCAGGAGTTCGCCCGGCCGCAGCAGGAAGTCCGGGTTGCTCGGCCGGCCGAAGCGTTCGTTGCCGAGCATGAAGGTCTCGTAGATCAGCAGTCCGCCATCGTCCAGAGCGCTGGCGATCACCGGGAACAGCGGACGATGCAGGTAGTGGGTGACCACGATCGCCGCAAAGCGTCGGTTGCCCAGCGGCCAGGTGCTGCCATCCTCGAGGTCGGCCCGGATGAACTCGACGCCGGGCAGTTCGAGCGGTTGGCGGTCGACCGCCACGACCGGCAGTCCGCGCCCGGCGAACCATGAGGCGTGGCGGCCGCTGCCGCAGGCGAGGTCGAGGACCGGCCCCAGGGTGACCAGCGCGCCCCAGCGAGCTACCCAGGGGGACGGGTGGCTGGCACCGGAGAGGGTCGTGGCGGGGAGGATCGGTTGCATGTGTGAGGCTGCGTCTGGCCGGATCATAAACCCGGCGGCGTTCCGCCCAGGTCGTTCGCATGCATCGCACCCTCCCGTGTCGAAGGGCACGCCAGAACGAAGAAAGGCGCCGCGTTTCCGCGGCGCCTTTCGACGCTTCCGATGTCGCCCGGGATCAGGCGGCAGCGCGCTTGCGACGCGAGATCACGCCGAGGCCGGCCATGCCTGACAGCATCAGCCACGCACCCGCCGGCAGCGGTACGACCGTCGCCCGCGTGTCGTAGAACGAGATGTGGGACAGGTCCCTGCCCTCGGGCGTGTTGAACGAGAACACCTGGCTGCCGCCGAAGTAGGTCGGGGTCAGTGAGTACACCAGGTATCCGTTGCCAGCCTTCGAGGCGAAGGCCGTGATGCCAGGGCCGGCCCCCTGCGGATCGTAGCGCCAGGTCCTGTTGACGGCGTCGATCGTGAACCAGGAAGCGAGGAGGCCCGGGAACACGCTCGTGTTGAGCTCGACGCCATTCGTAGCCAGCGAACCATCACTATTGAAGTCGAACTTGGCGATGATCGGCGACCCGTTGAGCTCACAACGCGAGAATCCGCCCTGGCAGTCGTTTCCAGGGAATACGTTGGTCGTCGACGAGAACGGGACCAGGGTCGAGACCACGGCAGCTTGGGCGCGGTCAGCAATGCCACCCAGCGAAAGGGCCAGGGTGACGGCGGCGGCGAGTGAGGCCAGTTTGAACGATTTCATGGGAATCCTCTGCGGCGGGTTGAAGGGGAAGAGGTTCTTCATCGAACTGGTCCGACGGGGTTGGTGGGTCGGCCAGCTGGTCAATGGATACTACGGACGCTGCCTGCGCTTTGCGATAGTCCGAAAGTACCCATCGAGGGGGGCGTTTTAGTCCTTTCGGACTATCGCCAGGGGCCGATCGGCCCATTTCCGCGCTCCGTCAACGCTCAACGGGCCGGTCCCGGCTGTCCGGCCCCCGCGGGCATGCCCGGTCGGTTCACGCCCTGGACGCAGGTTGCGAGGTGGCCGGTGATCGGCGCGGCAAGGACGATACGCGGTTGCCCGACCGGCTGTCGCAGGTGCCGATGGGGTTCCCGGGGATGGCCTTGCGGGGCGGGCAGGCCAGCCGCGGGATGGCTCTTCCGGCTAGCGGCGTGCGCCGCGTGCAGCACGCGCGCGCGCGCGTGTGCGGTACACCATCGAGTAGAACCCGGTGAACATCAGGATCGGCCAGAGGAAAAGGCTCACCGCGATCCACATCGTCCGCCCGTCCATCGGACCGCGCTCGCCGCCCTGGGCGCGTGTGGTGCTGCCCTCGCTGAACAGGTGGCGGTTCGAGTAGGTGGCCAGGCCGAACAGGGCTCCGACGACGAGGAAGGAAACGATCAGGGGATTCATGGGGACTCCGGTACGTGGGAGGTCCCAGTGTCCACATATTCGGACAGGCGTACAACCGCTCATGGTTTACACCTGTCGACGAGCGGACCGTCGGTGGCCCGAGTGTGGCATCCGCGATACTGCGCCGGTGGTCACTCCACCTTGATGTTCGCCGCCGCCACGATCTTCCGGAACTTCTCAACCTCGCTGCGGATATGTGCGTCGAACTGCTCGGGCGACAGCGGCGCCGGCTCGGCTCCGAGCGCGGCCAGCCGGGCCTTGATGTCGGGTAGCGCCATCGAGCGGACGATCTCCTGGTTCAGCTGGGCGACGATCGCGCGCGGCGTGCCGGCCGTGGTCAGGATGCCGAACCACGGATCGAACACGTAGCCCTTCACGCCGGACTCGCCGATGGTCGGCACGTCGGGCAGGGCGCTCGCACGGGCACCGGTCGTGGTGGCGATCGCCAGCAGCTTGCCGGTGTTGACCAGCGGGACCACGTTCAGGATCGGCGACAGGTTGAAGGTGATGGTGCCGGTCATGGCCGCGGTCATCGCCTCCGGGATGCCCTTGAACGGCACGTGCGTGACGTCGATGCCGGCGAGGTTCTTCATCAGTTCGCCGGCCAGGTGGTTGGCGCTGCCGATGCCGGGCGTGGAGTAGGTGAGGGTGCCCGGCTTCGCGCGGGCGAGGGCGATGATGTCCTTCACGGACCGGATGCCGGAGGCGGGCGATACGACCAGGATGCTGGGCACGTTGGCAAAGCGGGTGATGCCCGAGAAGTCCTTCAGCGTGTCGTAGGGCAGGCTCTTGTAGAGCGCGGCCGAGACTGCATGGCCGGCGGAGACCGACAGCAGTGTCTGTCCGTCGGGCGAGGCTTTCGCGACGATCTCGGCGGCGACGATGCCGCCGGCGCTGGGGCGGTTGTCGACGATCACCGGCTGGCCCCAGGCCTCGGTCATCCGCTGGCCGGCGATGCGCGGCAGGAGGTCGGCGGTGCTGCCGGCGGAGAAGCCGACGAGGATGCGGATCGGCCGCTTCGGATAGTCGGGCGCGGGCTGGGCCTGCGCCTGCGCGGAGATCAGCGTGAGCGCGGCGAGCGCCGCGACAGTCATCGGGCACGACGGGGACACTCGCTTCATGCAGGCGCTCCGGGCAAGGACCAGCCCGAAGCATAGACTGCCGCATCGCCGGCCGCCACCACGCCCGCCGGCGCAGTCCGCCCCCTCAGCCGGCAGGCTTGCGCGCCACCATCAGCCGGTAGCGCACCGCGCCGCACAGCTGCAGCAGTTCCAGCGTGCGCCCACCGATGTCGGCCTGTTCGCGCAGGTCAAGCCCGAGCAGGCCGAGCCAGGCCGCACGTCGCTGCAGCCTGGCACGCAGCGCGCGCAGCTCGCCCGGTTCGCCGAGCAGGATCAACCCGGTCAGGTCGCGATCGTCGACCAGCTGCAGCCCGGTCGCTTCGATCGCCGCGCGCCAGTCTGCGGCAGGCGGTGCGACCGGGCAGCGCCACATGCGCTTGAACAGCGCGAGCTCCGACGCATCGGCTGGCGACAGCCCCGGCTCGGGCATGTCGTCGACGATCACGAGGTAGCCGCCGCGGTCCAGGTGGCCGGCCAGGTTGCCGATGCTGCGCGCCGGGTCGGGCGAATGGATCAGCGATTCGATCGCCACGACCAGGTCGAACGGCCCGGGCAACGCATCGTCGTAGCTGCGGCATTCGAAGCGCAGCTGCCCGGCGAGGCTGCGGCGCGAGGCTTCCGCACCCGCGCGGTCGACCTGCACCGGGCTGAGCGTGATGCCCAGCCAGTCGCCGCCGATCACCGGCTGCAGGTCGAAGGCGGTTGCACCGTAGCCGCAGCCGGCATCGAGTACGCGCGGGTGCGCTGGCAGCGACACCTGCTCGAGCATCAGCCGGTGCACCACCGACGCGCTCGGCGGGCCTCCCGCCGGGTCACGAAGCGCGCGATGGATCGGCTGCGTCTGGCTGCCGGTCTGTTCGCGCACCGCGCGCAGCGGCGCGAACCGGTCGAGCCAGGCGTAGTAGCGCGCGATGCGGCGGGCGTGGGACGTCATCGCCATGGGTATGGAGGTCGGTTCGGGAAGTCCGGCACGCTAGTAGTGCGGTGGGACTTCCTCCCCCGGGTGGCCGGCCGGCGCGTCCGGGTCCGACATCGATTCGACCTGCCGGCGCAGTCGCAGCAGCTCGCGCGCGAGGGCCTCGAGCTGCTGCTGCTGGCGTGCGACGGTGCGGTTGAGCTCATCCACCAGGTCGTCGGTGAAGCTCGCCTTCACCTCGAGCGTGACCAGGCGTTCGTCCGTCCCCGTGCCCTCGGCACCCACGTCGGTTTGCGCGGTACCCATCAGTGGTTGATGTAGCCGCCGTCGACGCAGATGTCCTCGCCCTGCAGGAAAGGCGGCGCGTCGGTGGCCAGGAAGAAAGCGACATCGGCGATCTCGCCGGGCTCGCCCAGCCGGCCGAGCGGCACGTACTGGCTGATCCGGCGGGCCATTTCCTCGGGTTCGGTACGCAGCCGATCCATCAGCGGCTGGGTCTTGATCGGGCCCGGGCTGACCGAGTTGACCAGGATGTTGTGCTTGCCCAGTTCGTAGGCCATCGACTTGGTGAGGTGCAGCAGCGCGGCCTTGGTCAGGCCGTAGAGGGCGCGTTTGGCGTAGGTGACGTGTCCGAGCTGGCTGGCGATGTGGATGATGCGTCCGCCGCCCTGCGCCTTCATGATCGGCACCACGGCCTGGCTGGCGAAGAAGGGGGTGGCGATATTGACGTTGACCACGGCGTCGAACTGCGCCCGGGTGTAGTCGCCGAAGTCGAACGGTGCGCGGATGCCGGCGTTGTTCACCAGCACGTCGATGCGGCCGAAACGCGCGTGCGCATCTGCGATCATCGCCTCCGCGTTGCCCGGGATCGACAGGTCGAAGATGCCGTATTCGATCCGACCCGCCTCGGGGAAGGCCCGACACTCGGCCTGCGCGGTCTCGAGCTGTTCCTTCGTGCCTTCGGCCACGAGGAATACCGACGCCCCGGCCTCGGCGAACCGCCTGGCGATGGTGTTGCCGATGCCGTGCTGGGTGGATGCGCCGGTCACGACGCAGAAGCGGCCCTTCATCGATGCCATGTTGTCTCCCTGGATCAGCGGGCCGCCACGAGTTCGCGCGTCCGGATTTCGACCTGCTCGTCGCGGGCTGCGCATTGGCACAGCCCGCGACGCTGCGCGAATGTAGCGCAATCGTCGACGGTGTCGAGGATCCGGAAGGCGGCCGGCTTCGCGACGGGGCCAGCGGCCCGTCCGGCGCTATCATCCATGGTCATCAGGGGCCGATGCACCGCAGCCCGCCAGAGGCGGCGGCCGGCCCCGCGGAGACACGCCCATGGACGAACAGGCAAGAGCCTGGTGGCAGGGGCCCAACCGGGTCCTTCTGATCAACCTGCGCGAGGGCGACGAGCCGCGCATCGACGCCGAGGCGCTGGTGGCCGACGCGAAGCGCTTCTCCGCGACGGCGTTCTGCATCAGCGGCGGGGGCATCGTCGCCTTCTACCAGACGAAGATCGACGGCCACCGGATCAGCAGCGGGCTCGACGGGCGCGACCTGCTCGCGGAGATCGTGCCGGTCGCGCATCGCGAAGGGCTGCACGTGCTGGCGCGCATCGACCCGAGCTGCGCGCCGAAGGTGCTGGCCGAGCGCCATCCCGAGTGGTTCACCCGCGACCGCGACGGCAACCTGTGCGAGGTCAGCGAGCATTACGTGACCTGCCCGAGTGGCCCCTACTACCGCGAACGCATGGTCGAGGTGGTGACCGAGATCCTCACCCGCCACCCGGTGGACGGCATCTGGAACAACGCCGGCAAGTTCGGCGCATGGGACACCACGGTCTGCTACTGCGACTCCTGCCGCACCTCGTTCCGGGCGTTCGCGGATGCGGACATCCCGCTCGAGGAGGACTGGGAGGACCCGACCTGGCGCCGGTTCAACGAATGGCGGTACCGGCAGATCGCAGACTGGGTCCGCCTGATGCACCGGGCGATCCATGCGGCCAACCCGGCCGCGATCTTCATCTCGGCGGTGCAGCTGATGGAATCGCTCGAGACGATCCAGATCGGCGGCTGGGACATCGACTACTGGCTCGATGGCCAGGACGTGCTGACCTTCGAGTGCCAGCGTCGCAATACCGCGCCGTGGTGGCCGGGCATCCAGGCGAAGTATCTCGCATCGCTGGGGCCGGACCGTCCGCGCTGGATGACGGTCAGCTACTTCTATCCGTGGTGGCGTCTGTCCGCGACGCCCGAGGCGGAGAACCGCGCCTGGATCGCGCAGCAGTTCGCCAACGGGGTATCGAGCTGGCTGCACATCAACGGCGGCTACTCGCCGCTGTTCGATCGCCGCGCGCTGGAGCCCATGCGCGAGGTGTTCGCCCGGCTGGCGCGCTGGGAGCCGTACTTCGACGGTGCGCGCTCGGTGGCGCAGGTGGCGGTGGTGTTCTCCCGCCACACCCAGGACAACTACGGCCGTGGCAAGCCGGGGCCGCGCTACTTCGATCCGGTGCGTGGTACCTACTGCGCGCTGCAGGAGGCGCACATCCCGTTCGACATGCTCTCCGACAAGTTCGTCGATGCGGCGGCGCTCGCGCGCTACCGGGCGATCGTGCTGCCCAACGCAGCCTGCCTGGCCGATGCGGTGGTCGATGCGCTGGTCGAGTACGTGAAGGGTGGCGGTGCCATCGTCTGCAGCTTCGAGACCGGTCGCTACGACATCGAGGGGCATCCGGTCGATCGGCCGGCGCTGGATGACCTGCTCGGCGCCCGGCGTACCGGCGTGCGGCGGGACCTGAAGTCGTCCTACGCGAAGCTCGAACAGCGCGACGACCCGCTGCTCGATGGCATCGGCGACACCGATCTGCTGCCCAACGACGGAGCGCTGGTCGAGCTGGCGATGGAGCCCGGTGCGGCACGCGCGGTGCCGCTGACCTTGATCCCGCCGGTGATCGCGCACTCGGGCGCGACCATCAGCATCCCTGAGTACAGCGCGATCGGCAGCGGCACCGACATCCCGGTGGCGCTGCGCGGCGGCTTCGGCGCCGGGCGGGTCGTGTACTTCGCCAACCAGGTCGACGCCCTGTTCTATCACTACGGGTTCCCGGACCTGGGGCGCGTGCTGGCCAACGCGGTCTCCTGGGCGATCGGCGAGGCGCGCGAACTGCGCATCGACGCGCCCGACCATGTCGACTGCACGCACATGCGCCAGTCAATGTCGCGCGGGCGGCGTGACCTGGTGCACCTGGTGAACTTCCCGGTGGGCAAGCACCTCAATACCGGCTGGCGCCACCCGGGCACGTCGATCCATCCGGTGTCCGACATCCGGGTGGCCCTGCGCTGCGCGGCGGGCGAGCGACTGCGCGCGGTGCGGCTGGCCTCCACGGGCGCCGTGCTCGCGCCGACCCTCGCCGATGGTTGGGCGGAGGTGCGGGTGGACCGGCTGGATGACCATGACATCGTCGTGTTCGAGTTCGAACAGACATGAAGCAAAACCACTGGAGGAGTTCCCGGATGAAGCAGCAGATGACATCGATGCCGGCCGCCTTCGCGGGCACCGGGACCGCACTGGCCGCCGCAGCCGTGGGCCTTGTCTCGGCCTGCGTGGCCGGGGACGCGCTTGCGCAGTCGGCCACCTATCCGACCCGGCCGATCCGCATGATCGTTCCGCTGCCTGCCGGCGGCCCCACCGACATTCTTGCGCGCCTGGTCGCGATGCCGCTGCAGGACCGTATCGGCCAGCCGGTGGTGGTCGACAACCGGCCCGGTGCCAGTGGCAACATCGGCGCCGAGATGGCCGCCCGGGCCGCACCGGACGGCCACACGCTGTTCGCTGGCACCTCCGGGCCCCTCGCCAACAACGTGAGCCTGTTCACGAAGCTGCCGTTCGACCCGGTGCGTGACTTCGCGCCGATCGCACTGGTGGCCACCGCTCCGTTCGTGCTCGCGGTGAATCCGTCGGTGCCGGTCACCTCGGTCAAGGAGTTCATCGCCTATGCCAAGGCGCGCCCTGGCAAGCTCAACTACGGGGCGGTACCGGGCGCGGCGGCCCACCTGGCCACCGAGATGTTCCGCATGCTCTCGGGCATCGATGCGGTGCATGTGCCGTACAAGGGGGCCGGTCCGGCCACCACCGACGTGATCTCCGGGCAGATCCAGTTCACCTTCGCATCGACGCCAGGGGCGATCCCGTTCGTCAAGACCGGCAAGCTGCGCGCGCTCGGCGTCACCAGCCCGAAGCGCGTGTCCGGCGCGCCCGACCTTCCGACCATCGCCGAAGGCGGCGGTCCCGCGATGTCGGCGCAGGTCTGGTACGGCGTGGTCGCCCCGGCACGCACCCCGCGTGAGATCGTGCAGCGCCTCTACAGCGAGATCGACCAGATCGTGAAGCAGCCTGCGACACGGGAGCGGATGTTGCAGAACGATTTCGAGCCGGCGATCATGGATCCGCAGGCTTTCGGCGCCTTCATCCGGTCGGAGATCGCGACCTGGGCCAAGGTGGTGAAGGCCGCAGGCATCAAGGCAGAGTGACCGACAGGAATCTTCCCGATGGGAATCAGCTGGCTCACCGTGCTGCAGGCGGTTCCGTGGTCCGACGTGCTCCGGAATGCGCCCAAGGTTGCCGACGGCGCGAAGAAGCTCTGGAGCAGCGTCGCAGGTCAGCAGGGGCAGGATGCGTCGGGTGAAGGCGGCATGGCCCATGCGACGGGCGCCACCTCGGCCGAGGCACTGCAGGTCCGCGTCGATTCGCTCGAGGCGACCGTCTCCGACCTGCACGGCCAGCTGCTCACCTCCGCCGAACTGATCCGCGAGCTGGCCGAGCAGAACACCCGGCTGGTCGAGCGGGTCGAACTCAACCGGGTGCGCGCTGTGCGGATGACGTGGGCGCTGGTTGCTGTGGCCACGCTGGCGGTGGCGGGGATCGTCTGGTAGGACGTTCCCTGGTCAGCGCACGTTGTTGCGCAGCACCGCCAGCCAGGGCCGGCTGGGCGAGGGCTGCAGCAGGCCGTTGGCGTCGAGCTTCACGTCGGTCCAGGTCACCGCATCGCGCACGTTGCCGCCGATCGCACCAAGCAGGCGCGGTGCGATGCTGACCACGAGGTCGCAGTGGTAGGTGCCGCGGCTGTCGTCGCTGGCGAGCTGGGCGAAGGCGGTCACCGCCCCGGCGGTCCAGGCCCGCGTGGCACAGATCAGGTCACCCACGCGTGGCGGCTCCCGCGCCGCATCGAGTGCCTCGAAGCCGGTGCGGTCGGGGAAATCGTGCGCTCGCTTGATGTAGTCCCAGTGCCGGGCGCTGGGCAGGAACACCTCGCGCGGCACGCCGGCGGCATGCATCAGGAACGAGATGAACACCGCTGACCAGGGCACCATCGAGCCGTCCTTGAGCAGTGCGCGCTCGGCCGGGAATTCGCTGCCACGCAGCACCGACCAGTACATGAGCACCCGGCTGGTGTAGTCGGGCTCATGTTCGGTGCGCGGCTTGCCCGGGCCGGCCGTCTCTGGCCTGCCAAGGATGCGCCCGGCCGACTCGATGCGCGGCCGCCCCCAGAGTGTCCATTCCTGCAGCGCGAGGGTCACCAGCCGCTGGCGCCGGTCCTGGATCTCGACTGGCCGCGCACCGGCCACGGGTGGCTGTGCCGGACCTGAAGGCCGCGGCGGTGCCACGCTCGCACAGCCAGCCAGCAGCAGCAGCGCCACGATCGCCGAAGCAGCGGCCGCGCGCGGTGCCAATCGGGCAGGCCGTACGCACGGCCAGTACGGTGAGGACTCGGGGCGCGGCTTCATCGCGGGCGAGTCTAGCATCCGCTCCGGCGCGGGCCGACGTGGCCGGCGCGTAGAATCGGCGCCTTTCCATCGCTTGTCCGCTGGAGTCCAGATGGCCCGAATGTCCGGCAAGGTCGCCTTCCTCACCGGTGCAGGTGCCGGCATCGCCCGCGCCACCGCGCGCGCCTTCGCCCGCGAGGGCGCGAAGGTCGCGCTGTTCGAACTCGACGAGGCGGCTGGCCGATCGGCCGAAGCGCAGATCCGGGCCGAGGGCGGCGAGGCACTGTTCATCCGCACCGACGTGACGCAGGACGCCCAGGTGAAGCATGCGGTCGAGCGTACGGTCGAGGCGTTCGGCCGGCTCGACGTGATCATGAACTGCGCCGGTGGATCCCTGCAGGAAGACCGTCCGGTGCACCTGATGGATATCGAAACCTGGCACCGTACGATGGCCCTCAACCTGCTGCATCCGTTCCTGTGCTGCCGCTACGCGATCCCGCACATGATCGCAGCGGGTGGTGGTTCGATCATCAACTTCTCGTCCCACCTGGGGCTGAAGGGATCGGAGAAGCCGGCCTATGCCGCGGCCAAGGGCGGCATCATGTCGTTCACGAAGACGCTGGCCGCGCAGTACGTCGCGCACAACATCCGGGCCAACGCCATCGCACCGGCGATCGTGCGGACCGAACGGTCGATCGCGCGCTGGGAGAACAAGGACTGGCTGTTCGCCGAAAACCCGTCCCCGGCCGCCCGGGCGCGCATCACGATGCAGAAGCTCTATCCGTTCTCGGTCGGCGAGCCCGAGCACATCGCGGCGATCGCGGTGTTCCTCGGCTCCGATGAATCGCGCATGGTGAACGGCACCACGATCGCGGCCGATGGCGGGCGGTCGAGCTACCTGAAGGTATCGGTGGACTGACCAGCCGCCGGGTCAGCGCGACGGCAGCGCGACCCAGCGAGGTCCGGCATCGGTGCCCGCATCGGCCTCGATCGACCGGATCACGATCGCCTGTTCGAACACCGCCTCGATCGCCGCATGCACGGCCGGGTCGCCGGGGGTTCCGCTGGCTTGCACCCGGCCGCGGGCCATCACCACCAACTGGTCGGCGGCCAGCGCGAGCGTGAGGTCGTGCAGCACGGCCGCGACGGCCGCCTGCTGCCGCACCAGGCCGCTGATGCAGCACAGGACGGCCCGCTGGTGCGGCGGATCGAGGTGGGTGGTCGGCTCGTCGAGCAGCACGACTGGTGCCTGCACCGCGAGCACCCGGGCCAGCAGCGCGCGCTGGCGCTCTCCGCCGGAGAGTTCGCCCAGCCGCCGATGTGCGAACGCGGTGCTGCCGGTCGCCTCCAGTGCCAGCTCGACGGCGCGCAGGTCCCGTGCGTCCGGGCTGCCGAAGAGTCCCTGGTGGGGCAGCCGGCCCAGGCCTACGATCGCGCGCACCGCGAGGTCGCCATCTGCCTCGCCCTGCTGCGCGAGCCATGCAACCTGGCGCGCACGCTCGCGCGCGGGCAGCGTAGCCAGGTGCATGCCGCCGACCTGCACCTGTCCGCGGTCGGGGCGGCGCAGGCCGGCGAGCACCGAAAGCAGCGTGCTCTTGCCTGCGCCGTTGGGCCCGACGATCGCGGTCCAGCGCCCGGGCTGCAGTTCGATCGACACGTCGTCGAGGACCGTCGCTGCGCCGAGCGTGACCCCGATGCCGGTGGCGACCATGGCCGGCGCGTTGGTGCTCATCCGCGGCTCCGGCGCAGCAGCAGCAGCAGGTAGAGGCCGCCCAGCACGGCGGTGAGCACGCCTACCGGCAACTCCTGCGGCGCGATCACGCTGCGTGCGGCAAGGTCCCCGGCCAGCAGCAGCACGCCCCCGGTCAGCGCCGAGAGCGCAAGCAGCGGTCCGTGCGCGACCGTCACGCAGCGGCGGACCAGGTGCGGCGCGACCAGGCCGACGAAGGCGATCAGGCCGACCTGTGCGACCGCTGCCCCGGTCGCCAGCGCCATCAGCGAGACCAGCAGCAGCCGCACCTGCGCGAGCGGCACGCCGAGGCTGGCCGCGCTGGCCTCGCCCAGGACCAGCGCATCGAGCGCACGCGACACGCGCAGCGCGATCGGCAGTGCCAGGGCCAGCACGGCTGCCAGCACACCTACGCCGTCCCACCCGAGAAAGCCGGTGGTGCCGAGCAGGAACACCTGCTTGCCGCGCAGCGCATCGGGAGAGACCAGCAGCACCAGTTCCGACACCGCGCCCAGCAGCACGCCGACCACCACGCCGCAGAGCAGCAGCGACATCGGCCGCGCGGCGCCACCGGCCAGCAGCAGGGTCAGCGCGACACCGCCCAGCGCCCCGGCGAAGGCGGCGCCGACCAGCCCGGCCTGCAGCAGCGCGCTGGCGGTCGCAAGCCCGATGGATGCCCCGGCGGCTCCACCGGCGGCGAGCACCAGCACCACGCCGAGACCTGCACCAGCCGCCGAGCCCAGCAGGTAGGGATCGGCCAGTGGATTGCGGAACAGTCCCTGTGCGATCGCGCCGGCCAGGCCGAGCAGGGCACCGGCCAGCCACGCCCCCGCCGAACGTGGCGCACGGATGTCGCGCACCAGGGTCCAGGCCTCGGACCAGGCGAGCGACCAGCCCTCGCTGCCGGCGGACAGGCCGGCCAGCAGCAGCGCCGCGGTGGCCGCGGCGAGCAGCATCGCCAGCACCGTGGCCGTCGGTCGCGCTGGCGCCATGTCGGGGCGGCCACCCGGCGCTTTGGTCACGGCTTGCCCCCGTCCAGTGCAGCGAGGCAGTCGGCCAGCCGCCCCGCAGCCTCGCCCAGCCTCGGGCCCGGCCGGACGAGCAGGTCGTACACCGCTGGCGCGAACGCGCAGGTACGGCGTTCGCGCAGCGCCACCAGGCTGGCCCAGCCCGGCCGCTTCGGCATGTCGCGCAACGCCTGTTCACTGGCGAGGATCACGTGTGGCTGGGCACGCACGACGAACTCGGGGTTGAGCTTCGGGAATGGGCCCATCGAGGCCGGCACGATGTTGCCCATGCCGAGCCGGGACAGCACCTCGCCGACGAAGGAGCCATCTCCGGCGGCGTGTGGGGCCGAGGACACCTCGAAGTACACGCGCTGGCCGCGCAGCCGGGCCGGCACGCGCCGGGCGGCGGCATCGATGCCGGCCGAGAGGCGGCGCCATTCCGCCTCGCCTGCGACCGGGTCGCCCAGTGCGGTGGCGATCGCTTCCAGCATCCGCCGGGTGTCGTCGAGCGTGTTCGGCTGCAGCGCGAGGACCGGGACGTGCAGCGCCTCCAGTCGGGCGAGCACGCGCGCCGAGGGCACGGCGAGCACGAGGTCGGGCTTCAGCGCGACGATCCGTTCGACCTGTGCGTCTTCGAGGCCGCCCAGCCTGGGCAGCCGCTCGACCTGGGCCGGCCAGTTCGAGAAGCGGTCGACGCCGACCAGCCGGTCGCAGCCGCCGAGCGCGCAGACGGTCTCGGTCAGCGAGGGCGCGAGGCTGATGATGCGACGGGGCGGCACGGCGAGACGGACGGTGCGTCCGCGATCGTCGATGATCGAGAGGGGCGCGTGGGCTGCGGCGTGCGTGGCCCCGGCCGTCGCCAGCGCAGCACCGACAGGGACTGCGAGCGCCGCGGCGGATACGGCGGCGCAGGCAAGCGCCGAGCATGCAATCCGCACGAGTGCCCTGTCCATGCCTGTCGTCCACCCACGCTGCAAGCTTGCCCCCTGTTCGGCAGGCCGGGTGTCCCGCAGCACCTGACGCGAGGCTAGGTTAACCTGCGCCCCCCGGCAGCGCAAACACGTGCGGCTGTCAGGCACCCTTCGGGCCCGGCCCGCTTTCCGTGGCGCCGACGATGGAACAACGAACGACGCATCGCGGCGTCATGGCGACGATGCACCCAGCGATGCACTAAGGAGGATGCATGAACGCCCGGCAATCCCGTTTCCTGTCCCGCGGGTCGAGCGCGCCAGGCGCGTTCGCTGCGTCGCTGGCGCTGCTGGCCGCGCTGCCGGTGGCCGCACAGACCTATCCGTCCAGGCCGATCCGCATGGTGATCCCGATCGCCGCCGGCGGCGGCACCGATGCGATGGGCCGGCTGATCGCGCAGCGGCTGGGTGAGCAGATGGGCGTGTCGGTGATCGTCGAGAACCGTGCCGGTGCCGGCACGGTCATCGGTACCGAGATCGTCGCGCGCTCGCCGGGCGACGGCTACACGCTGATGACGGTGGCGCCCGAGTTCGTGATCAACCCCGGGCTGGTGCGCAAGCTGCCCTACGATCCGATCCGCGACTTCGCGCCGATCACCCAGCTCACGTCGGGGCAGTACTACCTGTCCACGCATCCGTCAGTGCCAGTGCGCACGCTGAAGGAGTTCATTGCCCTGGCGCGGTCGCGCCCCGGCGAGGTGACCTTCGGCTCTTCCGGCAACGGCAGCGCCAACCACCTGGCCGGCGTGCTGTTCCAGCAGATGACCGGCACGAAGCTGGTCCACGTGCCGTACAAGGGGGCCGGACCCGCGGGCGCGGCGCTGATCGGCGGCCAGATCGACTTCATGTTCAGCAACATCGCCTCGGCGATGCCCTACCTGAAGTCGGGCAAGCTGCGCGCAATCGCCGCCACCGGCGAGCGGCGGCCGGCGGTCACGCCCGAGGTGCCGACGGTCGCCGAGTCCGGCGTTCCCGGCTTCGTGGTGACCGGGTTCTTCCTGCTGCTCGCGCCGGGCAGCACGCCGCGCGAGATCGTCGGGCGGCTCAACGCAGAGGCGGTGAAGGCGCTGCAGACATCTTCGATGAAGGACACGCTCGCCACGCTCGGGCTCGAGCCGGTGGGCAGCACGCCGGAGGTCACGGGTGCGTTCATCAAGGCGGAGATCGCCAAGTGGACGCCGATCGTGCGCGCGGCCGGCGCGCAGACCGATTGAGCGGGTGGTGATCGACGGCTCAGTCCCCGACGGCGTGCCTGTTCCAGCCGCCGCCACCGCTCGCCTCGCCCGCTTCGTCGCGCGGACCGACGCCTCGGCGATCCCCGAGCCGGTGCTGCATGCGGGCCGCCGCTGCCTGGTGAACCTGGTCGGGGTGAGCCTGCATGCGACGCGCGATCCGGCGCTGCCGGTGCTGCTCGATGTGCTCCAGGCCGAGGGTGGGCAACCGCGCGCGACGGTGATCGGCGGCCGCCGGCGCCTGCCGCTGCAGCAGGCGGCGCTCGCCAACGGCCTGCTCGCCCACCTGGACGACTTCGACGACACGTTCTTCCCGACCGTACTGCATCCATCGGCGCCGACGATCCCGGCTGCCCTGGCGGTGGCCGAGGACCAGCGTGCGAGTGGTCGCGACTTCCTCGCGGCGATGGTGCTCGGGCTGGAAGCGTGCTGCCGGGTCGCACTGTCGATCCAGCAGGTGCGCCACGGCGCGATCTGGCACATGACCGGGACCGCCGGCGTGTTCGGCAGCGCGGCAGCGGCCGGCCGGCTGCTCGGGCTGGACGCCGCAACGATGGCAGTCGCGTTCGGGCTGGCCGGTACCCAGGCCGGCGGACTGCGAGAGACCTTCGGCACGATGACCAAGGCCTTCCATCCGGCGCGTGCGGCGCAGTCGGGCCTGTTCGCGGCCCTGCTCGCGCAGCGTGGCTTCACCAGCACGTCGAGCATCCTCGAAGGGGCGCACGGGTTCGGCCAGGCGTTCGCCGCCGGTTCGTTCGATGCCGCCGCGCTCACCGAAGGCCTCGGTGAGCGCTGGCTGCTGATGGACAACGCGCCCAAGCCCTACGCATCGGCGATCCTCAGCCACCCGATGGTCGATGCGATGCTCGCGCTGCGCACGCAGCCTGGCGTGTCGCCGGCGCAGGTGGTGCGCATCAGCGGACGGGTGAATCCGCTCGCGATCCGGCTGGAGAGCCGTCCCGAGCCCGCCGATGGCCTCGCCGCTCGCCTGTCGTTCCAGCATGCGATGGCGGCCGCGTTCGTGGATGGTGCCTGCCTGCCCGCGCAGTTCACCGATGCGCGGGTACACGATCCGGTGGTCGCCGGCGTGCGGCGGTTGATCGAGATGGCGCCAGACCCCGCGATACCGCAGCATGGTTGCGAGGTCGAACTGTCTCTGGCCGACGGGCGGGTGCTGTGCCAGCCGATCGAACATGCGACCGGGAGTCCGGTGCGCCCGGTGAGCGACGCGCAGCTGGAGGCGAAATTCCTCGCGCTGGCGGGCACCGTGCTACCGGCGACGCGGGCGCGGCGGCTGCTCGGCCGCCTCTGGCAGGTGGACGGGCTGCCGGATCTCGGCGTGCTGTTGCGGGCTTGTCGCACTCCACCGAAGCCGGTTGATGCAGCGGCCAGCGGCCAGGCAAGCGATGGCTGAAATGACAAGCCCGGCGAAGCGGATCAGGGGGCGTTGCGCAATCGAGCCAGTCAGGTGCAATCCCATGACCACTCTCGAATTGAAGCCGGACTTGCCGGATCGCCTGGCGCAGGCCGAGGCGTAGCGCGCGGAGATCGAGCGCTCTACCAGCCGTCCGCTGCTGGCAGGACTCGCTCGCATCCTGCAGCGCCGTAAGTTCGCCGACGTGATCGAGGCGTCAGGACTGTCAATCGAAGAACTGGTTCTGGGCCAGTAAGCCGAGGCTGCCGGGCAGGAGGTCGCTGGCCTGATGAAGTGCCGGGCTCACCCCTGGCCCGATCGGCGCGCGCCGCTCGTCGAGCCAGAGCACGGACGGGACGAACACCCGCGCCGTGGCCATCATCTGCGGGAACGTATCGATCCGCAGCACCTGCGCGCGGGCGCAGGCCGGCCTGGCTGAATGCCACGAACGGACCTGGGAGGCGCAGGCGGTCAGCAGGCTCGCTGCAAGAAGTGCGACGACACCGGAGAGGGGAGCGCGTGGTCAGCGTTTCGGTGGGGCGGCACGAGACGGAAGCGGATGCACGCGCGATTTCTCCACGCGATGGCTATCGTGGGCCCACGCAGGCGACCTCACAAGTGCGGCAGCGTCAATCCTCAAGCGCATGGACTCAGCTTTCCGGAAAAGCTGTCCGAACGCGTGGAGCCCGCTCCAGGCACCCGACGCAGCCTTGTCATCGGCCTGTCACGGCCTTGCCTCAGGACTGCGCTACGGTATGCGAAACGACCTGCTCTGGGAGCCGCCAATGGACAGCACGCGCCGCCACATCCTCAACCTCTCGCGCCGCGGCCTGCTGCGCGGCTCCGTCGCCGCCGCCGCGCTGGCGGCGATCCAACCCGCCACCGCTCCGCGTGTCTGGGCGCAGCCGGTTTTCACGCGCTATCCGTTCACCCTCGGCGTCGCCTCGGGCGATCCGCTGCCCGACGGGGTGGTGATCTGGACCCGGCTCGCACCCGAACCGCTGGCCGGTGGCGGCATGCCGCGGATGGCCGTCGAGGTGGTCTGGGAGGTCGCCGAGGATCCCGGTTTTGCCCGCATCGCGCAGCGCGGCACCGCGCTGGCCCGGCCCGAGCTGGGCCACTCCGTGCATGTCGAGGTCGGCGGACTGCAGCCGGGCCGTCCCTATCACTACCGCTTCCGCGTGGGGCGGGAGATCAGCCCGGTCGGCCGCACCCGCACCGCGCCCGCCCCCGATGCGGCACTCGCCCGGCTGCGCTTCGTCAATGCCGGCTGCCAGCACTACGAGCATGGCTTCTTCACCGCCTGGCGGCACATCGCCGAGGAGTCCGATCTCGACTTCGTCTTCCACTATGGCGACTACATTTACGAGTACCGCGCGCGGGGGAATCAGCCCGGGGGCGCGCCGGCGGTGCGCCAGCACCTGGGCGAGGAGATCTACACCCTGGACGACTATCGCAACCGATACGCGCTGTATCGGCTCGACCCCGATCTCGCCGCGGCACATGCGGCGCATCCCTTCCTGGTTTCCTTCGACGACCATGAGGTGGACAACAACTGGGCCGGCGAGATCAGCGAGGAGGACGGCTCGGCGCGCTTCCCCGTCTCGGTGCCGCCGGAGATCTTCGCGCTGCGCAAGCAGATCGCCTTCCAAGCCTGGTACGAGATGATGCCGCTCCGCCGCGCACAATTGCCACGCGGGCCGCAGATCCTCGCGCATCGGCGGCTGCGCTACGGCAGGCTCGCCGATATCCATGTGCTCGACACACGCGGCTACCGCACCGACCAGCCCTGCGGCGACGGCGTCGCGCAGGCCTGCGCCGAGGTCAAACGCGCGGATGCGACCATGCTGGGTGCTGAACAGGAAGCCTGGTTGCTGCGCAACCTCGAGGGTCGGCACGCCACCTGGCAGGTGCTGGCGCAGCAGGTGATGGTCATGGAGCGTGACCTGGGCGACGATGTTCGCGGTCGCATGATCTCCATGGACAAGTGGGACGCGATGCCGGTGGCGCGCCAGCGCCTGCTGAACGGGGTGCGGCAGCGCAATGTCGGCAACCTCGTCGTGCTGACGGGCGATGTACACAACGCCTGGGCCGGCGAGGTACGCGCCAATGGCGGCGAGGGGCCGGCGCTGATGACCGAGTTCTGCGCGAGCTCCATCAGCTCCAATGGCGATGGCAGCGAGACACTGGCCGCGACTCCGACGGTAATGCGGCGCAACCCGCACATCTCTTTCTTCAACAACCGCCGCGGCTATTGCCTGCATGAAGCGGGGCCGAAGCAGATGGCGGTGAGCTTCCGCGGGGTGGACTACGTGACGCGACCCGGCGCGCCGCTGGTGGACAAGGCCCGCTTCGTGGTGGAGGCCGGCCGCGCCACGATCGCCAGCGCCTGACGCAGGCCGCACCCGCCGACCGCCAACCCCAGGCGCTCGAGCGCTAGTCGGCCGCAGGAGACCTCGCGTCCAGGGTCGATGGTGGCCTGCGGTGGATCGGCGCGACGCTGGCGGGCTGCAGGCAGCAGCGCGTGGGGGCGGGCAGGGGTGTTTGAAAGTGCCGTTCGCGCGCGTTCCGCAAGGCCGAGATCGCGAAATGGGGCAGGGCGATCAAGGATGCGGGGATGCGGCAGTAGCAGGCCGCCAGCGCCTGCGCTGGTTCCAGCACGCCGCATCAGCCCGGGATGTCACTGCTTGCCAGGCAACTTTCATCTTCAGGGGGCGCCAACTGTGATGGCTGTTAGTCCGAACGGACTATGCCAGGCAATCGTTTGCTATTGAACCACTTGATGGGAACGATTAGCCTGAATTTACGAAGGACTGCGTCTTCTCTTTTCCATCTGAAAACTCTAGAAGGAGCTGGCATGAAGAACTTCATGGGTCTTTCGCTGTTGGGAATCGGCCTCGGCGCTTCCGTGGCCGTTTCGGCCGCAACGATCGTGCCCGGAAGCGCGAACCCGAACCTTGCTGGACGAGCGGGCGGCTATACCTGCTGCTCGGGTGACAGCGTACCGGGCCAGGCCGCCGTGCTGGTCAACGGGTTGTCTTTCGTCAGCGGGGACCGCCTGGCTTTCTCCGTGACCGGCTCCAGCTCGGTCGGCCCTGGCACCTCGACCGGCCTGAACCCGGGCGCGCCGGATGGCAGCGCTCCATTCTCGATGACCAACTACGGGGATGGGATCTCCGCCGCGCTGTCGGTCAGGGTTGACGCGTTGATGGGCGTCTTCCTCGGCGCAACCAGCCCGACCGGGGGCGTCACCCCGGCTCAGCTCGATTTCTCAACCGGGCTGGGGCTCGCTTTCACCACGCTCAGCCCGCTGGTCGGACAGATGTTCTTCATCGGCGATGGACGCACCACACTCAACCTGGGTCCGAGCGCGGGTACAGAGCAGGCCTTTGTTGTTCCTGTCGGCGCAACGCGTCTTTTCCTGGGCTCCAGCGACGGCTTCGGCTGGTTCAATAACTCAGGAGACTTTACGGTGGACGCGAGAATTCTCGACGTCGGACCGACGGTCGTTCCGCTGCCCGCAGCCGCATGGCTTCTTCTCGGCGGTCTCGGCGTACTGGGCGGTGTCACGCGCCGTCGGGCATCGGCCTGATCGCAGCGTTGCGCCAGAACCGGACTGCAACTTGCGGCCCGGCGCCCGGGTAATCCCCCCGTTTTTCTTAGCCGTCAGAAGTAGCCCTGCGCGGCCATGGCCAGCCGCTGTTTCGGGGTGATGCAGCCCAAGACCATGTTCGGGCGTTCGTGATTGCAGGATCACATCCATCGCGTGGCGAAGCCCTGGACTTCATCGAGATCGTCGAACGGATACTGGGCCAGCCACTCGTAGCGTACGGTCCGGTTGAATCTCTCGACGTACGCGTTCCGCGGCGGCTTCCCAGGCGGGATGTATTCGATCTGGATCGAGCGCTTTGTGTCCCAAGCCTGTAGCGCTCCGCTGATGGATAGATGCGGTAGACCCGCTTGTGATTCCATCCGCAGCCTTTCACGTTTCGCAGGTACAGGAAGCTCAGGCCGAATCCCCAGTTGCGATTGTTCTCTGTGAGGCGGGCCAGCCAGTCGGCGATCTGGGCGTGATCCGCTTGCAGCTTGGGCTGGTAGCGATAGCAACTCTCACTGATCCGGAACGCCGCGCAGGCCAGCGTGATCGGTATCCCCTTCTCGGCGACCGCTCGAGCGGCCGTCTCACGTCGCTGAGAGGGCCTCGCCACTTTTTTGCGATGGCGCCTCCGCGACGACCTCCGCCTTGAGCTTCTCGTCCAGGTACCTCTTCTTCAGGCGCCGGTTCTCGTCCTCCAGTTCCTTCATACGGACCATCATGGACACGTCCATGCCGCCGAACTTCGCGCGCCACTTGTAGAACGTTGCGGTGCTCACGCCCGTCTCCCGGCAGAGCGCTGGAACCGCCTCGCCGCCTTCGGCGCGTTTCAACACTGCGATGATCTGGCTGTCGGTGAACCTGGACTTCTTCATGCAGAACGTCCTCCGCAGCGAGGAAATTCTGCCTCTGGGCCCTACGGTTTTGCGGGGGGATTACCCCCGGTCTGGCCAATACGATCGGCATCCTTGAGCTCATGTTTTCGTTTGATGTGCCGATAAGCGACCCTGGACACCTTTCTGCAACGTTGCGCCGCCCTCAGACCCTTTGCGTCGCAAAGTCAAACCTCCAAAACGCAAGGAGTTGCACGATGTTCGACCACTTACCACTGAAGACGCGGCTGACCCTCACTTTCGCGGCCATCCTCGCACTCACTAGCGCGTTGATCGGTGTCGCCTTGTTCAACAACGCAAAGCTGCGCGATACCGTGCACTGGAATACGCACACCTACAAGGTACTGGCGGAGTCCAACAACATGCTGCTGAGCATGGTCAACATCGAGACCGGCCTGCGCGGCTTCGTCGCAGGTTCGAACGAGAAGTTCCTCGAGCCCTTCAACGCTGGCCAGCTGGCGTTCAGGGCCGCCTTCAATGCGGCGAAATCGCTGACTTCGGACAACCCGTCACAGCAGGGTCGCCTGGAGAAGTTGATGGGCAACCACACGCAGTTCATGGCGGTCGGCGATGCCCTGGTCGCGATGCGACGCGATGCCACGGCTGGCAAGGTGTCGGTGGGTGACCTGCTGCGCGAGTTCGGCGCCGGTAAGGACAAGGCTGCGATGGACGCCTTCCGGGGCCAGGTCGCCGAGTTTGCGAAGGCCGAACAGGATCTGCTGGTCGCGCGTTCGGCGGCGCTCGAGTCGACGATGTCGATCACGACTTACACGCTCCTGCTCGGCGGGCTGGCTCTGTTCGCCATGGCGACCACGTTCGGCTTGGTATTGGCGCGAAGCATCTTCCGGCAACTGGGCGCCGA
>CANHBC010000004.1 GCA_947458835.1 Betaproteobacteria bacterium
CCTGCATCCATCGGTCAGCGCCGCGGCCCGGTCGTCGTCAGCGCGACCCTGGCAGCCCGGCCCCGGAGAGGAGCGCGGGGTCGAGCCGGCGCTTCAGGAACCGGCCATCGCCAAGTTCGGCCATGAAGCGGCCTTCTTCCACCACCACCTTGCCACGCGCGACCGTCAGCACCGGCCACGCGTGCACCTCGCGACCTTCCCAGGGCGAGTAGTCGGCTTCGTGCAGCAACTCGGCACGTACCGTACGTCGCAGCGCCGGGTCGAGCACCGTCAAGTCGGCGTCGCTGCCCGGGGCCAGCGCACCCTTGCGCGGGTACAGTCCCATCAGCTTCGCCGCATTGGTGGAAGTGAGGTCGACGAACTTCTCCAGCGACCAGCCGCGCTTGCCGACCATCTCGGTGTACATCACCGCCAGCCGCGGCTCCACGCCTGCGTTGCCGCCGGTGGTGTCGTCGAACCGGCTGCCCTGCACCTTGGTGGCCAGCGAGCAGCAGAGCTCGTCGGTAGCTACCGTCTGTAGTGACCCATCCAGAGCGCCGGCCCACAGCGCCTGCTGGTCAGCCTGGGACTTGAGCGACGGATAGGTGTGGTAGATCTGGCCGTTGGGACGCAGGTAGTCCTCGGCGCTGTACAGCATGTACTGGTGCAGGGTCTCGCCGTACACCGGGCTGCCCTTGGCGCGCGCCTCGCGGATCGCCTCCACGCCGGTGCCGGCGCTCACGTGCATGAAGTAGATCGCCGCCTTGCCTGGGACGCTCTCGGCGAGCCGGATCACCCTGCGGAACGACAGATCCTCGGACAGCGTATTGTGCACCTCGGGCAGATAGCGGAAGTGGGTGCGCCCCTCGCGGATCAGCTTGTCGTACATGTGCATGACGATGTCGTTGTCCTCGCCATGCATCACGCACATGCCCCCTTCGCGCGCTACCACCTGGAACACCTCCCAGATGTCGCCGAAGTCCACCATCCGGCCCTTGCGGCTGGGCGTGATGTCAGTGGTGAAGATCTTGATCGTCGGATAGCCGTCGCGGATCGCCTCACTGATCTGGTCGAACAGCTCCGGCGGAAGTTGCCCCTCGACCATCAGGTGGTAGCTGTAGTCGCAGAAGCACTTGCCGATCCAGTCCTGGTCGCGCCGGGCGATCGCCTGCGGCAGGGTGTTGCCATGGGTCCAGCGCACGAAGTCGATGATCGTGGTGGTGCCGCCATGCAGCGCCGCCCGGCTCACCGTCTCGGGCGGGTCGGAGAAGCCGGCGGTACCGTCCGGGTTAGGCACGTGCCACAGGCAGTGCACGTGCGGGTCGACGCCGCCGGGCATCACGATCCGATCGCCTGCGTCGATCAGCCGCCGGGTATCCCCTGCCTGGTACGTGCCGGCACTGGCCACGGCGACGATGGTCTCGCCCTGGATCGCCACGTCGAAGGCGCCGGTACCCATCGGCGTCACCACCTTCTGTCCCCTGATCACCAGGTCAAGCATCGACTCGTCTCCCTGAAATCCCTGCCCGTCGCGGGGGGCGGCCACTGCCGCCGCCGGCAGCTGCGTTCACCCCGAGCCTACTCACTCTTGATCCCGGCGGCCTTGATCACCTTGCCCAGGCGCTCGATCTGCGACCGGATGAACCGGTCGAACTCCTCCGGGCTGCTCGACTTCGGATCGGTGCCCAGGTTCTGCAGCCGCTCGCGGACGTCGGGCAACTGCACAATGCGCGCGACCTCCTTCGACACCTGGTTGATCACCGGACGCGGTGCCTTGGCATTGCCGAGCAGGCCGAACCACTGGTCGAACTCGTGCCCGGGCAGTCCCTCGCCGACGGTGGGCAGGTTCGGGAACATCGGCGAGCGCTTCGGCGTGCTCACGCCCAACGCCACCACCCGGCCGTCGCGGATGAACGGTGCGGCGACCCCGAGCGACAGCCAGGTGAACCCGATCCGGCCGCTCATCACGTCGTTCATCGCCTCCAGCGGTCCCTTGTAGGGGATGTAGGGCGCATTGATGCCCGCCTCGAGGTTGAACATCTCGCCGTTGATGTGCGCGCCGCTGCCCACCCCGGCCGAGCCGTAGCTGACCTGGCCCGGCTTCGCCCGCGCCAGTGCGATCAGTTCCTTCACCGACTTCACACCGAGGTCCTTGCTCGCGGCGAGCACGTGGGCGCCAGTGACCACCTGCGAGATCCCGGAGAAGTCGCGGACCGTGTCGTACGGCAGCTTCGAGAACAGCGTCGCGCTGATCGCATGCTGCGCGGACACCATCAGCATGGTGTGGCCGTCGGGGTTCGCGTTGATCATTGTCTGCGAGGCGACAACACCGCCGCCGCTGGGACGGTTGTCGACCACCACCTGCTGGCCCCAGGCGTCGGTCATCTTCTGGCCGACCGTACGGGCCAGGATATCGGTGAGGCTGCCCGGCGCGAAGCCGACCAGCATGCGCATCGGCTGCATCGGGAACCGTGAAGCCTCGGCCGCCAGTGCGCCCCCCGTAGCCATACACAGCGCGACCGGCAGGCCGAGGCGCAGCAGCTTGTTCAGGGTCGCAGCGCAAAAACCGATCGAGTAGGTGCAGGACATGGTCAGCGATTCCAGATCAGGTTGGTAAGGCCGGGGGATGCGCTCGCTCGGCATCGAGTGAGCGCCACAGGCAGGCGGCCACGCAGCTCACTGCAGCGGGATCTCGATGCCGATGCCGCGCTTCGCGGCCTGTTCGAGCAGCACCGCGGCGACGGCGAGATCCTCCAGCCCGAGGCCCTGCGATTCGAACAAGGTGATTTCGTCGGCCGAGGTGCGGCCAGGCTGACGACCACCAACCACGTCCGAAAGCGGTATCACCCGTCCCCAGTCAAGGCCGGGGGTCGCGATCAGGTCGCCGCTCTCGATCCGTGCGACCTCGACATCGTCGGCGACGATGCGCGCAGCCCGCTGCACGGCCAGCGCATCGAGTTCTCGCTTCTCGGAGAAGTTCGAACCCGCGGCATTGACGTGCACGCCAGGCGAAAGCCATGCCCCGTCGAACAGCGGCACCTTCGACCCGGTGATGGTGGTCACCACGTCCGCTTCGCGCACGGCCGCCTCGAGATCAGTGGCCGCCACCAGCCCGGGGCCGCCGCTGCCCAGTACCGCGGTCATGTCGGTGATGAACGATGCCACCCGCTCCGGGGAGCGCCCGATCACGTTCACCCGCTCGAGCGACGGCAGCACCCGGCACACCGCCTCCAACTGGGCGCGCGACTGCCATCCGGCGCCGAACAGCGTCATCACACGGCTGTCTGGACGCGCCATGAAGCGAGTCGCCACGCCACTGGCTGCGCCGGTACGGATCTGCGCCAGCAGTTCCGCCTCGAGCACGCCGACCAGGGCGCCCGTCGAGATCCGCCAGCACAGCACCTGGAAACTGGAGCCGACGGTGATGTCCTGGCGCACGATCGGGTACACCTTCATCGCCATCAGGTCGAGTGCATTCGAGATCGCGCCCATCGCGTTCACGGTCACGCCCTTCAGGGCGCCGCGGTGCCGCGACACGTTCACCGCATTGCCGGTCGAGACATCGCGGAAGGACTGCTCCACCGCTTGCAGCGCATCCGCCATGGTCAGCAGTTCACGCACATGGGCTTCTTTCAGCAGCGTGGCCATCCGGTTCCTCGTCTCTTTGCAAGCCAGCCCGGAGGATAACGAAAAACGGCGTCGCTGAAAGAGCGTCGCGCAGCCACACGATCCGTCCCTGCCGGGGTCTGTCGTTGAAGCGCCTGTCGTCCCTCCCATCCCGTCTGGTGGATCACGCGTGGTGTGCGCGACTCGGTACTGCCTCGACGCGCGCGGGCGCGGACTCCGTCCGCATCACGACCGGAGCGGCGATGGCAGGGCCCCTGCGCACGCCTTTGTCCGTCGAAAAGCTCAGCGATCGCGAATGTGCCGCGGCAAGCGCCTTGATGCCCGCGGGCGACATACCCGTGCCCCGGGCTCACTGCCAACCGAAGCGACGGATATAGAAGCGCTTCATCAGCGTCGTCGCCACCGCGTAGCTGATCAGGATGCCGGCAAGCCAGGGGAAGTAGGACAGCGGCAGCGCCTGCAGCTTGAAGTCGCCGGCCAGCGGACCCATCGGCAGCCAGATACCCACGGCCATGATCGCGGCCGACATGGCCAGCAACGGCGGTGCGGCCATGCTCTCGATGAACGGAAGCTTCGGCGTACGCACCATCTGCACGATCAGGGTCTGGGTCATCAGCCCCACGACGAACCATCCGGACTGGAAGAGCGTCTGCTGGGCAAGGCTGTTGGCCTCGAACACCCACCACAGGACGCAGAAGGTGATGATGTCAAACACCGAGCTGATGGGCCCGAAGAAGAGCATGAAGTGGCCGATGTCAGCCGGATTCCACTTCAGGGGCTCGCGCACGAGTTCCGCATCGACATGATCGAAGGGGATGGCGGTCTGCGAGATATCGTAGAGCAGGTTCTGCACGAGCAGTTGCAGCGGCAGCATCGGCAGGAATGGCAGGAAGGCGCTCGCCACCAGCACCGATAACACGTTGCCGAAGTTCGAACTGGCCGTCATCCGGATGTACTTCAGCATGTTGCAGAAGGTCGTGCGCCCTTCGACCACGCCTTCGTCGAGCACGAGCAGGCTCTTCTCCAGCAGGATGATGTCGGCCGCTTCCTTGGCGATATCCACCGCCGAATCGACCGAGATGCCGATATCTGCGGCGCGTAGCGCAGGCGCGTCGTTGATACCGTCCCCGATGAATCCGACCACGTGCCCGCGCGCGCGCAAGGCGCGCACAACACGCTCCTTCTGCAAGGGTGTGAGCTTGGCGAAGACGTGCGCCCTTTCCACCGCCTCGGCGAGCGCTTCGTCGCTCATCCGCTCCAGTTGCACACCGAGCAGGACGCCGTCGAAGGCAAGGCCGACCTGCCTGCACACGCTCGCGGCGACGAGATCGTTGTCCCCGGTCAGCACCTTCACCCGGATGCCGTGCCCCGCGAGGGCCTTCAGTGCGGGCGCCGCGGAGTCCTTCGGCGGATCGAGGAACGCGATGTAGCCGACCAGCGTCAGGCCGCTCTCGTCGGCCGCCGAATACGTGGATTGCGTCGGCGCCGTTTCCTTCACTGCAACGGCCACCACGCGCAAGCCGTCCTCGTTGAGGGTCCGCGCCACCTGCTGTACGTGTTCGAGGGTCGGGGCATCCAGAAGCTGATCGCGCGACGCGGCGTCCGGCAAGCGTACGTGCGTGCAGGCGGCCAGCACTTCCTCGAGTGCGCCCTTGCAGATCAGCTCGTGGTGGTCATCGCGTTCGGCCACCACGACCGACATGCGGCGCCGCTCGAAGTCGAAGGGAATCTCGTCGACCTTCCGGTAGTCCTGCTCGAGTTTCAGTTCCGCTTTCAGTTCCACGTGATCGAGCACCGCGCGGTCGAGCAGGTTCCTGAGTCCGGTCTGGAAGTGACTATTGAGGAACGCGAGTTCAAGGACCTGGTCGGAAGGCTTGCCGAACGGATCGATGTGTCGCGCCAGCGCGATCTTGTCCTGGGTGAGCGTGCCCGTCTTGTCGGTGCACAGCACGTCCATGGCACCGAAATTCTGGATCGCATCGAGGCGCTTCACGACCACCTTGCGGCGCGCGAGCAGCACCGCGCCCTTGGCCAGCGTGGTGGTGACGATCATCGGCAGCATCTCCGGCGTCAGCCCGACCGCCACCGACGACGCGAACAGCAGCGCCTGGAGCCAGTCACCCTTGGTGAACCCGTTGACCAGCAGCACGATCGGCACCATCACGCCGGCGAATCGGATCAGCAGCCAGCTCACGCTGTTGACGCCGGCCTGGAATGCGTTCGGTGTCGTGTCAGTCACCACCGCCCGCGCCGCCAGCGTCCCGAAGTAGGTCCGCTCGCCAGTGTTGAGCACCAGCGCGATGGCCGTACCAGACACCACATGGGTACCCATGAACAGCAGGTTTCGCATCTCGAGCGGTCCCGTCCCCGCTGGATCGATGTCGGCGAACTTCTCGACCGGCAGCGATTCTCCAGTCATCGCCCCCTGTGAAACGAACAGTTCCCGGGCGGAGAGCAGTCGGCAGTCGGCCGGGATCAGGTCGCCCGCTGCAAGCACCACACGGTCACCCGGTACGATTTCGCGCTGCGGAAGCTCGACGCGTGTCGCGATCTCGCCGATGCCCTCCCCCCGAGCCTGGATCCGGCGCAGCACGGTGGCCTTGCATCCGACCATCGCCTGCAGGCCGGCGGCGACCCGGTGCGAGCGGCTCTCCTGCAGGAAGCGGATGGCGGTGCTCAGCAACACCATGGCCGCGATCACGACAGTCGCCTTCACGTCGCGGGTGACGTACGACACGCACGCCAGCGCGGTAAGCAGCAGATTGAAGGGGTTGGCGTAGCAATGCCACAGATGCAGCCACCAGCGCACCGGTTGCTCGTGGGCGACCTCGTTGGGTCCGGCGCGCATCCGTCGCGCGGCGGCCTGGCGTACAGTCAACCCATTCACAGGGGATTGCAGGCGGAGCACGGAGGCGGCAGCCCCCTCGCGCGCAGACTGCATCAGTTCACGCGCGATCGATTCGGGCAGTGTCGCCGACACGCCCTGCCGGGTCAGCGTGCCCAGGAGCGGGCGACGACCGAAGTGCGTCAGGCGCCGCCGACGCCGCAGGACGCGGGTGAACCAGTTCTGCAGGACATCGAGCATTGGCTACCACCGAGTGATGGACGCCGGCTGCCGCTCAGCGTGCGTCGGCTCGATCGTCTGACCACCAACGACCGCGCTCATTGAGCGCGCTCAAGCACTGAACAGGCGACGGGCCGGAGACCGCCCGATCGACGCGCTGCGCGGCACCGTCGAGCCGGTGCGTTGGGGTGGCTGATTGGACTCGACCCTGCGATGCGGGCTCACGGAAGGGAACCAGGGGCGGCAGACTGTCTGCTTCCGGGTAGATACCTTCCCGACCGCTCCCCGATGCGCCCGCGCTTGGGCCCACGCTTGCGCCCACGGAACGCAAACCAGCCACACGGGCGCCCCCCCCCTGGCGTGGGGCGTTCGGCGGCAAGCAGCCTGTCTCGGGCACTTTTGAAAGAGCGAGCGCCTGCGTGCAGGTGAAGCCAGATGGAAACAACCCTCAGCGCGCGTACCGATCTCGACCCGCGAGCGGCTGCAACGTACCTCGAGGAGAGCGTAAGCGGGCGTGATCACCGCTGCCGGCGCCTCTCTGACTCACTTCCGGAGCAAGGCAGACTAAATGGGCCCGGTTCAGTCCCGCAGGAGGACGTAACGGACTTGAACCATTGCCTTGCCGGAAAAAAATGGGGTGGCTGATGGGACTCGAACCCACGACAACCGGAATCACAATCCGGGACTCTACCAACTGAGCTACAGCCACCACTGTCCTGCCAAGCCGCCTAGTATAACGGCCGTTCGCGTTTTGCGCGACCTCCGGGCGACTCGACCGTGACGGTCGGCGCTGCCGAAGGAGGGCGCTGGCGTGCCCGGCGCGACTCGAACGCGCAACCGCCGGCTTAGAAGGCCGGTGCTCTATCCGGTTGAGCTACGGGCACCCGTCCCGGATTCTACGCGAGCGCACGCGCCTCCGAGGGCGGAACCGCGCGGGCGCGCGCCTTGCTCCCGGCCGCTTGCGGGCGCATGGACTTCATGCTATCAGACTTGTTTAAGCTACCGTTCGGCGGTACAAGCTGCGGCGGCAGCATCCTCGTGACTCCCGGAGGGACCATGGCGGTCGATTTCCAGAACAAGGTTGCGCCCTACAAGCCCAAGAAGGACGAGGAGTACATGAACGCGAAGCAGCTCGACCACTTCCGCAAGATCCTTGCGGGCGTGAAGAGCGAGCTGTCGCACGACATCGACCGCACCGTGCAGATGATGCAGGACGAGGCCACGATCTTCGCCGACCCAAACGATCGCGCGAGCCAGGAGTCGGACATGGCGCTGGAACTGCGCAACCGCGACCGGGAGCGCAAGCTGATCAAGAAGATCGACGAGACGATCGCCAGGATCGACGCGGGCGACTACGGCTACTGCGAGAGCTGTGGCATCGAGATCGGCCTGAAACGCCTCGAGGCACGCCCGACTGCGACGCTGTGCATCGACTGCAAGACGCTCGACGAGATGCGCGAGCGACAGATCGCCAAATAGTCCCTGTCCCGCTGCTGGCATGAAAAAAGCCGGGCATTGCCCGGCTTTTTGCGTTGGTACCCGGCCTGGCGCACGCCCGGCCGGGATGCCCACGGCGACCCGGTTCAACCGCCCGAGGCGTCGTCGGCTGCCGCCGCCTTCATGCTCAGGCGCAGGCGCCCCTTCTCGTCGGCCTCGAGCACCTTCACGCGTACCGCCTGGCCTTCTTTCAGGTGGTCGGACACGTTCGCCACGCGCTCGTTGGCGATCTGCGAGATGTGCAGCAGGCCATCCTTGCCCGGCAGCACGCTGACGATGGCACCGAAATCGAGCAGCTTGAGCACCGTGCCCTCGTAGATCCGGCCGACCTCGACGTCCGCCGTGATCTCCTCGATGCGTTTCTTGGCCAGTGCACTGCCTTCGGCCGACACGCTGGCGATCGTCACCGTGCCGTCTTCGCCGATATCGATCGACGTGCCGGTCTCTTCGGTCAGCGCTCGGATGACCGCGCCGCCCTTGCCGATCACGTCGCGGATCTTCTCCGGCTTGATCTTCATCGTGATCATGCGCGGGGCGAAGTTGGAGATTTCCTCGCGGGCGGTGGACATCGAGCCGCGCATGATGGAGAGAATGTGCATCCGCGCCTCGCGCGCCTGGTGCAGCGCGACGTTCATGATCTCCTTGGTAATGCCGGTGATCTTGATGTCCATCTGCAGTGCGGTCACGCCCTGCTCGGTACCTGCGACCTTGAAGTCCATGTCGCCGAGGTGATCCTCGTCGCCCAGGATGTCGGTCAGCACCGCGAAGCGGTTGCCGTCCTTGATCAGGCCCATCGCGATGCCGGCGACATGCGCCTTGACCGGCACCCCGGCGTCCATCAGCGCGAGGCAGCCGCCGCAGACCGAAGCCATCGAGCTCGAGCCGTTCGATTCGGTGATCTCGGACACCACACGGAAGGAGTACGCGAACTCTTCCGGCGAAGGCAGCACCGCCAGCAGCGCGCGCTTGGCGAGGCGGCCGTGGCCGATCTCGCGCCGCTTGGGCGAACCGACGCGGCCGGTCTCGCCGGTGGCGTAGGGCGGCATGTTGTAATTCATCATGAACCGGTCGTGGTACTCGCCCTGCAGCGCGTCGATGATCTGTTCGTCGCGCGAGGTGCCCAGCGTGGCCACCACGAGTGCCTGCGTCTCGCCACGGGTGAACAGCGCCGAACCGTGCGCACGCGGCAGCAGGCCGGTGCGGACGTTGATCGGACGCACGGTGCGCGTGTCGCGGCCGTCGATCCGCGGCTCACCGGAGAGGATCTGGTTGCGCACGATGCCGGATTCGATGTCGCCGAAGATGCCCTTGAGCATCTGCGACGAGGGCGCGTCGGCCCCTTCGGCCAGCGCTGCAATCGCCTTGTCACGGATGGAGTAGACGAGCTTCGAACGGGACTGCTTCTCGCGAATCGCGTAGGCCGCACGCAGGTCGCCCTCGACCATCTCGCGCATGCGTGCGACAAGCGCCTCGTCCTTCACCGGCGGCGTCCAGTCCCACAGCGGCTTGCCCGCTTCGTCGGCCAGTTCGTTGATGGCGTCGATAACCTGCTGCATCTGCTGATGGCCGTAGACGACTGCGCCCAGCATCACGTCTTCGGGCAGCTCGATTGCCTCGGACTCCACCATCAGCACCGCCTGCGAGGTGCCGGCCACCACCAGGTTGAGCTGGGAGGTCTTGAGTTCGGTGAGCGTCGGGTTCAGCAGGTACTCGCCGTTGGCGTAGCCGACGCGGGCGGCGCCGATCGGCCCTTCGAACGGGATGCCGGACAGCGCGAGGGCGGCCGAGGTGCCGATCATCGACAGGATGTCGGAGTCGACTTCCGCGTTCGACGACATCACGGTGGCCACTACCTGGACTTCATTGAAGAAGCCCTCGGGGAACAGGGGGCGGATCGGGCGGTCGATCAGGCGCGAGGTCAGGATCTCCTTCTCGGACGGACGGCCTTCACGCTTGAAGAAGCCGCCCGGGATCTTGCCCGCGGCGTAGGTCCGTTCCTGGTAGTCAACCGTCAGGGGGAAGAAATCCTTGCCCGGATCGGCCTGCCGCTTGCCGACGACGGTGACCAGCACCACCGTGTCGTCCATGTTCACCATGACCGCGCCGTCGGCCTGGCGGGCGATCTCGCCCGTTTCGATGGTCAGGGTATGCTTGCCCCATTGCAGGGTCTTGCGCACTGGATTCAAGGGTCGACCTTTCGGACTCTGTTGTGGCCCGTCATCGACGGGCGGGGAGTTGGGTGATCCGGAAAGAGGCCGTCCACGCCTTGACTGCAGTACGTACCTGGCGACCTCCGGCGCGGTCCCTGCACCCGGAAGAGGCCACCGCACCATGGCGGCGGCAGGCTCCCGTCGAGGGCATCCGCGCTTCGACTCGGCCGCAGGCGTCGCGTGCGGCCGTCTGGGTCTCTACTTGCGCAGCCCGAGGCGCTCGATCAGGCCGCGGTAGCGGGCCAGGTCGCGATCCTTCAGGTAATCCAGCAGCTTGCGCCGCTTGCTGACCATCTTCAGCAGGCCGCGACGCGAGTGGTGGTCCTTCATGTTCTTCTGGAAGTGCGAAGTCAGGTCGTTGATGCGCGCGGTGAGCAGCGCGACCTGGACTTCGGACGAACCGGTGTCGGCGGTACCACGCTGGTACTCTTTGACGACAGCGGCCTTCTGTTCTGCGGTTTGAGCCATGAAATGAAAAGCCCCAGATTTGTGAGTCGTATGGAAAAGCCCTGGATTTTACTTTGAAATCAGGGCCACACTCAAGCAGTTTCGCCGTGGACCGGCGCGAGCCCCTCCTCCGGCAGCCGGCCCGTCGGCCCCGTACGGAGCGCGACCAGCCGGACTGGACGCAGGCAGACCCGACCGGACACCCCGATCTCGGGTGCCGCCACGCCCAGGAAGACCTGCCCCAACGGCGTCCCACCGGGCTGCATGCGCATCCCGGGCAGGCCGTCGGGTCCGTAGACCCGGGCCAGTCCGGCGCCTGGCACCAGGGCGTCGGGGCCGGAGGCCGGCAACTCCACCGTGCGGCCCTGCAGCAGTCCGAGCGCTACCGCGGCTGGCAGCGCTATCGGCGGCAACGCCTGCACCAGGGTATCAACCGGCAGCAGGCTCGCTTCGCGCCCCTTGGCGTCAGCGGATTCCAGCGTCTCGAGCGTCAGCGCACGGTCAAGCGTGAATGCCCCGACCGAAGTTCGACGCAGCGCGACCAGGTGGGCCACGGTGCCCAGGCGCTCGGCCACCTGCCCGGCCAGCGTGCGCACATACGTACCCTTGCTGCAGCGGACGGCGAATGTCAGCCGCGGGGCGCACCACTCCACCAGATCGAGCGCATGGATGACGACGCTGCGCTCGCTGCGTTCGACCTCACCGCCCGCACGCGCGATGGCATACAGCGGCTGCCCCTGGTGCTTCAGGGCGCTGTACATCGGCGGCAGCTGGGACAGCGGCCCCACCAGCCCGGCCAGCACCTGTGCCACCTGCTCGGTCGACAGCGGCGGCACCGGCTGCTCGCTGACGACTTTCCCTTCACGGTCGCCGGTATCGGTCGCACTGCCCAACAGCGCAGTGGCCAGATAGCCCTTGTCCGCATCGAGCAGGCCCTGCGAGAACTTCGTCGCGTCGCCGAAGCAGACCGGCAGCAGTCCGGTGGCCATCGGATCGAGCGTGCCGGTGTGGCCCGCCTTGGCGGCGTTGAAGCATCGCCGCACGCGCTGCAGCGCACCGTTCGAACTCAGTCCTTCCGGCTTGTCGAGCAGCACCACGCCGTCGATGTCGAGCATCGGCGCCCGGCGACGCTGGGTCCCCCTGGCCTTTCCGGGCACCGTGCTCACCCGCCCCGGCTCAGGATTTCGAACCGGGCTCGTTCGCCTGGTCGATCAGCCGCGACAGGTGCACGCCACGCTCGACTGATTCGTCGTACGCGAAATGCAGCTGCGGCACGCTGCGCAACAGCAGCCGGTGCCCGAGCTGCGCCCGCAGGAACCCCGCAGCACGCTGCAGGCCGGCCAGGCTGTCGGTCCGTCCAGAGCCATCCTGGTCGAGCACCGTGAAGAACACCTTCGCATGCGCGAGGTCGGCGGTCACCTCGACATCGGTGATCGTGACCAGGCCGACCTTGGGATCGTCGAGTTCGAGGCGGATCAGCCCGGACAGTTCACGCTGGATCTGCTCGGCGACACGGCCGGCCCTGGGATTGCCTCGGCGCACTAGAGGGTACGCTCGACTTCGACGACCTCGAACGCCTCGAGCTGGTCACCGACCGCGATGTCGTTGTAGTTCTTCAGCGACAGACCGCACTCGAAGCCGGACTTGACCTCGCGCACGTCGTCCTTGAAGCGCTTCAGCGAATCGAGCTCGCCCGTGTACACGACCACGTTGTCGCGCAGCAGCCGGATCTGCGCACCACGCCGGATCAGGCCTTCGGTCACGTAGCAGCCAGCGACCACGCCCACCTTGGAGATGCGGAACACCTGGCGGATCTCGACCAGGCCCAGGATCGACTCCTTGCGATCGGGCGTGAGCATGCCCGACAGCGCGGCCTTCACCTCGTCGACCACGTCATAGATGATGTCGTGGTAGCGCACGTCGACGCCGGAGCTCTCGATCAGCTTGCGTGCCGTGGCATCGGCGCGCGTGTTGAATCCGATCACTACCGCCCGCGATGCCAGCGCCAGGTTCACGTCCGACTCGGTGATCGCACCGACCGCGCTGTGCACGATCGTCACCTTCACCTCGTCGGTGGACAGCTTGAGCAGCGACTGGACCAGCGCCTCCGCCGAGCCCTGCACGTCCGCCTTGATGACCAGCGCAAGCGACTTCGCGGCGCCTTCGCCGACGCTATCGAACAGGTTCTCGAGCTTGGCGGACTGCTGTTTGGCCAGGCGGACGTCACGGAACTTGCCCTGCCTGAACAGGGCGATCTCGCGCGCCTTGCGCTCGTCGCCCAGCGCCACCACCTCTTCGCCGGCACTGGGCACGTCGGACAGGCCCTGGATCTCGACCGGGATCGACGGGCCGGCCTCTGCCACCGGCTTGCCGTTCTCGTCGAGCATCGCGCGCACCTTGCCGAACGACGTGCCGGCCAGCACCACGTCGCCGCGCTTGAGCGTGCCGGACTGAACCAGCACCGTGGCCACCGGGCCACGTCCCTTGTCGAGACGCGCCTCGATCACCAGGCCCCGGGCCGGCGCGTTGCGGGCAGCCTTGAGCTCGAGGATCTCGACCTGCAGCAGCAGGCCCTCGAGCAGGGTGTCGATGCCCTGCCCGGTCTTCGCCGACACCTCGATGAACTGCGTATCGCCGCCCCAGTCCTCGGGCACCACTTCCTGGGCCGCCAGTTCCTGCTTGATGCGATCGACGTTCGCCTCCGGCTTGTCGATCTTGTTCACGGCGACCAGCAGCGGCACCTGCGCCGCCTTGGCATGGCGCACCGCCTCGATCGTCTGCGGCATCACGCCGTCGTCCGCCGCAACCACCAGCACGACCACGTCGGTGGCCTTGGCACCACGCGCACGCATCGCGGTGAAAGCCTCGTGGCCGGGGGTATCGAGGAAGGTGATGATGCCCTGGGGCGTCTCGACGTGGTAGGCACCGATGTGCTGGGTGATGCCACCGGCCTCGCCGCTGGCCACCCGAGTGCGCCGGATGTAGTCGAGCAGCGAAGTCTTGCCGTGGTCGACGTGACCCATCACGGTGACCACAGGCGCGCGCGGCTCGAGCACCAGTTCCTCGTGCGGCTGCGCCTCGACCAGGAACGCCTCCGGGTCGTCGAGCTTGGCTGGCTTGGCCACGTGGCCCATCTCGCCCACCAGGATCATCGCGGTTTCCTGGTCGAGCACCTGGTTGATGGTGGCCATCGTGCCGAGCTTCATCAGGTGCTTGATCACCTCGGCCGCCTTGATCGACATCTTCTGGGCCAGCGCGCCGACGGTGATCGTCTCCGGCACCAGCACCTCATGCACCACAGGCTCCGGCGCGCTGAAACCATTGCCGCCGTCGTCATCGCCGCGACCGCGACCGCCCGGCCCGCGCCCACCGCGCCAGCCGTGCGCGCCCATCACGTCGCCGCGCGTCTTGATCGAGCGGCGCTTCAGGTTCGGGTCCTGCCAGGGCGTGACTTCCTTCTTCTTGGCAGTCTTCTTCTCGGCCTTGGCTGCGCGATCCTCTGGCTTGACCACCGGCTTGTGCAGCGTGCCGGGTTGCGTCGGAGCGAGCTTTTCAGTGCCCGGTCGCACCGGTGCGACCGGCGCGGGCGGCGGCTGTGCAGCCGCGAGCGCGGCCGCTGCGGCCGCCTGCTTGCGACGGGCCTCGGCCTCCTGCTTGGCACGCAGTTCAGCGAGCTGCCGCGCGGCAAGCGCCTCGGCGCGCTTGGCCTCGGCTTCGCGCAGCGCCAGTTCGGCGGCGTCGAGCACCGGGCCCGGACGGGTACGCACGACGGTGCGCGGCACGGCGGCCGGAGGCTGCGTCAATGTCGCGGCCGGGGTCGACGCGGAGGGCGCGGGCACTTCCGCTGCGGCAGCAGGAGCAGGAGCAGGAGCAGGCTCCGGCTCTGCGGGGACCTCGGGTACCGGCTCGGGCTCGGGCTCCGGCTCGGGCTCCGGCTCGACAGCCACCACGGGTTCGGGCTCCGGCTCGGGTACCGGTGCCGGCTCGGGCGCGACCACCTCCGGCATCACCTCGGCGATTAACTCGGGCACTGCTTCGGCAGCCGGTGCAGCAGCCTCGGAGGCCGCGGCCGCAGGCGTAGCTTCGTTGGAGTCCCGCTTCACGAACACGCGCTTCTTCCGCACCTCGACCTGGATCGTGCGCGGGCGACCGGTGGAATCGGACTTCTTGATCTCCGTCGTCTGCTTGCGCGTGAGCGTGATCTTGCCCTTGCTCTCGTTGGCCCCATGCACGCGGCGCAGATAGTCGAGCAGCTGGGTCTTGTCCTGCTCGGTCAGCGGTGCGTTCTCCGCGAGCGGCCGGCTGACGCCGGCGGCCTGCAGCTGCTCGAGCAGCAGTGCCGGCTGCACGCCCAGCTCTTTCGCGAATTGGGTTACGTTCATTTCTGCCATCTGTTGCTCCGGTCGGCGGGAAGGCCCCGCCTGGTTTTGCGCACGGCTGCCGCGTCCCGGCCGCCTGCCCCGAGGTATTCCGTGTTGCCCGACGCTAGCTCGACTGCTCCGAGAACCACGGCGCACGCGCCGCCATGATCAGCTGCTTCGCCCGCTCGGCGTCCATCTGGGTGATCTCGACCAGGTCGTCGACTGCCAGGTCTGCGAGGTCATCCTTGGTCTTCACGCCATTGCGCGCCAGCAGGCGGGCCGTGGGGTTGTCCATGCCATCGAGCGTCAGCAGGTCCTCGACGTCGTGGCCGACCTGCTCCTCGCTGGCGATCGCCTCGGTGAGCAGCGCGTTGCGCGCGCGCGTGCGCAACTCGTTCACCGTGTCCTCGTCGAACGACTCGATCTCGAGCATCTCGGAGATCGGCACGTAGGCGATCTCTTCCAGCGTGCTGAAGCCTTCCTCGACGAGGATGTCGGCGACCTCCTGGTCGACGTCCAGCCGTTCCATGAACAGCGCGCGCACGGTGGCAGTCTCCTGCTCCTTCTTACGCTGCGACTCGTCCTCGGTCATGATGTTGAGCTGCCAGCCGGTGAGTTCGCTCGCCAGCCGGACGTTCTGGCCACCGCGGCCGATCGCCTGCGGCAGGTTGTCACCATCGACCACGATGTCCATCGTGTGCTTCTCTTCGTCGACCACGATGCTGCTGACGTCGGCCGGCGCGAGCGCGTTGATCACGAACTGCGCCGGGTCTGGCGACCACAGGATGATGTCGACGCGTTCGCCGGCGAGCTCGCCGGTGACCGCCTGCACGCGCGAACCGCGCATGCCCACGCAGGTGCCGATCGGATCGATGCGCTGGTCGTTGGACTTCACCGCGATCTTCGCGCGCACGCCGGGGTCGCGAGCAGCCGACTTGATCTCGAGCAGGCCCTCTTCGATCTCGGGCACCTCGAGCTGGAACAGCCGCACCAGGAACTCGGGCGACACGCGCGACAGGATCAGCTGCGGTCCGCGTACGCCGCGGTCGATGCGCAGCAGGCAGGCGCGCACGCGATCGCCCACGCGCAGGTTCTCCTTCGGAACCATCTGGTCGCGCGGCAGCACCGCCTCGAGACGACCGGTCTCGATGATCGCGTTGCCGCGCTCCAGGCGCTTGATCGCGCCCGACACCAGGTGTTCCTTGCGCGCGAGGAAGTCGCTCAGGATCTGCTCGCGCTCGGCGTCGCGGATCTTCTGCAGGATCACCTGCTTGGCGGCCTGCGCGCCGATGCGACCGAAGTCGACCGGCTCCAGCGGCTGCTCGATGTAGCCGCCCACCTCGATGTCGGGCTGCTCTTCCTTCGCCTCGGCCAGCAGGTACTGCTGGTCCATGATCACTTCCTCGGTCTCGTCGGGCACGACGAGCCAGCGGCGGAATGCACTGTAGTCGCCGGTCTCGCGATCGATCGACACGCGGACGTCGACGTCCTCCTTGAAGCGCTTCTTGGTAGCCGAGGCGAGCGCCATCTCGAGCGCCGTGAAGACGATCTCGCGTTCGACGTTCTTCTCGCGCGCCAGCGCATCAACCATCAACAGGATGTCGCGACTCATTGCATACCCTCCACTACAGCTTCGGCACCAGCCGGGCGCGATCGAGATTCGCGAACTCCAGCCTGACCGGTTGACCTTCGACCTCGAGCTCGAACGCGAGCTCGTCCGCCGCGCGAATCGCGCCCGTGAAATTGCGCCGGCCGGAGACCGGCGCCCGCATCGTGACCCTGACCTGCTCACCGGCAAAGCGCTGGAAGTCGGTGACCTTGCGCAGCGGGCGATCGAGCCCGGGCGAAGACACCTCCAGGCGGTCGTAGTCGATCGACTCAACCGCGAACAGCTGCGTCAGGTGCTTGCTCACGCGCTCGCAGTCGTCCAGACCGATGCCTTCCGGCCCGTCGATGAACACACGCAGCAGACGTGACCGGCCCTGGCCGAACTCGAGGTCGACCAGTTCGTAGCCGAGTGTGCCAAGGGCGGTTTCGACCACGGAGGAAACGGAAGCGGCGGCAGTCATCTGGGGACGTCAGGAGGGCAGGAAGCTTCGGGGGAATCGACGACGGGCCGGTCGACGAAGCCGACCAGCCGGACACGGCGCAGCCACGAGCGGTGCGGGACCGCCGCGGCGCGGGAACAGGCGCACGGATGATGGAACACGCGCCGTACCGGGCTCGACCGCAGCGCACGAATCCGACGCATTAATGCAACGCACAAATGAAAAATGGGCCGCAGCCCACTTAACATCCTGAATCGTAGCAGAAAACGCAGGCCAATGAAATGCCTTCGAGGCTGCGACGCGCACCTGCACGCGCCGCAGCGTGCCTGAATCAGCCGTTCGGCTCGATGCGCAGCGGAATGTAGATCGAGTTTTCGCCGCGCCGCACCAGCAACGCCACGTTCCGGCCTCGCTCGAACTGCCCCATCAGCGCGTTGAACTGCTCGGCGCTCTTGATCTCGACGTTGTTGATCGCCACCACCACGTCGCCGCGGCGGATGCCGGCCCGCGCGGCGTTGCCCTGGGCCTCCTCGACGAGCACTCCGGCGCCGATGCGCTGCTGGGAACGCTGCTCGGCAGTCAGGTCGACCACCGCGAGGCCCTGCCGGGCCTGGGCCCGCGGAACGTTGTTCGGCGGCACCGATGGAGCCTGGCCCTGGGGCCCGGGCTGGCCCCGTTGCGGACCGCGAGGGTTGGCCTTCTCGTCGGGCGTGTCGGCGACCATCACACTGAGCTCGCGCGACTGGCCCTTGCGCCACACCTCGACCGGAACCTTGCTGCCGGGTCGCGTAGAGGCAACGATCCGCGGCAGGTCGCTGGAGGATCCGACCACCTTGCCGTCGAAGCGCAGGATGATGTCGCTCGGCTCGATGCCACCCAACTGCGCCGGACCGCCGCGCTCCAGCGAATTGACCAGCGCACCGGTGGGCTTCTTCAGCCCGAACGACTCCGCCAGCTCCTTCGAGACTTCCTGGATGACCACGCCGATCCGACCGCGGGCGACGCGGCCGGTACTGCGCAGCTGCGCCACGACGTCCATCGCGACATCGATGGGAATCGCGAAGGAAAGCCCCATGAAGCCGCCGGTGCGGCTGTAGATCTGGGAGTTGATGCCGATCACCTCGCCGCGCAGGTTGAACAGCGGACCGCCCGAGTTGCCCGGGTTGATCGCGACGTCGGTCTGGATGAACGGAACGAAGTTCTCCTGCGGCAGGGCGCGGCCCTTAGCGCTGACGATGCCGGCGGTGACGCTGTTGTCGAATCCGAACGGAGAGCCGATCGCCACCACCCACTCGCCGACGCGCAGCCGGTTCGCGTCGCCCAGTGCCACGCGCGGCAGCCCGGTCGCCTCGATCTTCAGCAGTGCGATGTCGGTCCGGCGATCGGAGCCGATCAGCTTCGCGCGGAATTCGCGCTTGTCGGTCAGGCGGACGGTGATGTCGTCGGCTCCGTCGACCACGTGCGCGTTGGTCAGGATGAAGCCGTCGTTGCTGATGATGAAGCCGGAACCCAGGGAGCGCGACTCCTGCTCGCGCGGGCTGGGTGCCCCGGGATTCGGGGGCAGGAAGCGGCGGAAGAACTCGAAGAACGGGTCGTCCTCCGGAATGTTGGGAAACTGCGGCAGCCCGCGCGGACCGCCTCCGCGCGCCATCTGCGTGGTGGATGTGGAGATGTTGACCACCGCCCCGCCCTGCCGCTCGACGAGTTCGGCGAAGTCGGGCAGCACGACCTGCGCATGGACCGGCGACAGCGGCAACAGCAGCGCAAGGGCCAACAGCAGTGCGGCAATGCAGGCGTAAGGGCGACGGATCATTTGGCAGACCATGGGGACGTGGGGACGGACCACGGGGCGGGTGCCCCGCGCACGACGGCACCGCGAGCGTCAAGCGCAACGGCAGCGTTCCGGAACATAGGCGCCACGACCGGCAAAAACAAGTGTGACTCCGCTGACCGCGCGCTGCGGCCCGCGCCGCCGCGTCAACGAGCGGGAAACGGACCGATCGATTCGGCGACCTTGCGCAGCATCGCGCTCGGCAGTTCGCCTACCGCGATCACCGCCCGGTCGCCTGCCGCACGGGCGATCACCCCGACAGCGCCGCGCTGGCTCGCGCCCTCATGGCCGCTGACGCGAGCGACGTCAGGGTCGATGAACACGGACAGCGTGGCCAGGCCGTCGCTGTAGACAGCCTGGAGCACCGGGCGCTCGTGCCCGGGCAGCGTGCGCGACACGTGCGTCAGCTTGCGGAATCCGGCTGGCAGCACACGCGGCTCGGGGAAGGCCTGGCCAGCCGTGGCGTCGGCGCCACGGGCGGGGGCTGGCTGGCGCACCTCTTCCACCGACGTATTCTCCACCGTCCAGCCAGCGTAACCGGTGCGCCGGCTCGGCAGTACCTGCCGGGGATTGAGACGCTCGCCGACCGACAGTTCGGTGAACACGAACTGCTCCACGGTCTCGCCCTTTTCATCGATGACGCGCCGCTTGACCGGCAGGCCCGACTGCTGGTCCGCCCAGATCTCCTGGGTGTAGCGGCTGCCATCCCGGGCGCGCAGCCGGACCACCTGCACCGGACGCCCGGCCGCGCGGTCGACCGGACCGGCCTCGATCGCATAGTGGGCAGCCAGGGTGGACGGGTCCTGCGGAAGGAAATCAGGGAAGCTTCGACCGGATACGCGACGGTCCACGCGCACCGTCTTCGCGTCGACAAAGAAGTAATGGATCTCGTCGCCGCGTCGCACGACCTCGCGCCGACTGCCGTCGAGCGACTCGATGCGCTCGGCGTCGCCGCTGGCACTGCGCACCCGCGTGACGCGTGCCGACTCGGTGATCCCAGCGCAGGTGTAGACGTACACGCCGCTGTAGCTGGCAGTGCGCGCAGCGGCTGCCGCGCGGGAGAGCCACGCCTGGGCGTCAACCGGGGGCGTCGCCGCCAGCGCGTGACCTGCGACGCCCCCCGCGGAGAGCATGCCGGACAGCAGGGCAGTGCCAGCGCGCACGAAACGCCGGCGGGCGTCCTGCAAATGGACCGCGGGTGACTGCGACGTTGCACGGAACAGGTTCATCGTGCGCTGCCCGGCACGGCCGCCGCCGGGGTCACGGCGGAGCCCTCCGGCGCCGGCCCGGCGACGAACGCCGGAACGAGTTGGCGGTGGGCCATCGCATACTCGATCGCGACCGAATCGTTGAGCCCACCGTCGACGAACGGTCCGCTGCCGGGCGCGGCGACCGGCGCCCACGCTCGACCCCCGGCCAGCAGCCAGGCCAGCAGGCCGGCACACACCAGCGCCGCAGCACCGCCCAGCAGCATCGTCCGAAGCCGCGGCAGCCGTGCACGCCAGCGTGGGACCGCGGCGACCGGCTCCTGCTCGAGCCGCTCGTGGAACTTTTCGATGAACCGCGCCGACCCTGCGGCATTGCCCTGCAGCGCGTCGCGAATGACATGGAACGTCGCCCAGGCATCGCGCAGTTCGTCCTGGCCCTCGAGCCGGTTGATCGTCGAGCCGACGCGACGACGCTCGAGTTCGCCATCCATCAGGGCAGAGACGTCCTTCACCTCACCACCTCCGGTCCTTGTGCGTGCCCAGCAGCGGACGCAGCTGGTCGGCGATCGCCTCGCGCGCCCGGAAGATGCGGGAGCGCACCGTGCCGATCGGGCAATTCATGATGGCGGCGATCTCTTCGTAGCTCATGCCTTCGATCTCGCGAAGCATGATCGCCGAGCGCAACTCCTCGGGCAACGCATCCATCGCCCGGTTGACCGTCTCGGCGACCTGACGGCTCATCATTTCCTGCTCGGGCGTGCTGCTGTCGCGCGCGAGGTCGCTCTCGCTCGCCGCCTCGGCATCCTCGGGGTCGATATCGACCGTGGCCGGCGCCTTTCGACCCTGCGCGGTCAGGTAGTTCTTCGCGGTGTTGATTCCGATCCGGTAGAGCCATGTGTAGAAAGCGCTTTCTCCACGGAACGTCGGCAGTGCGCGGTAGGCCTTGATGAACGCTTCCTGGGTGACGTCCTCGACCTCGGCCGGATCACGCACCAGCCGCGAAAGCAGCCTTTGCAGCTTCCGTTCGTACTTGTTGACCAGCAGTTCGAACGCGAGCTTGTCACCACGCTGCGCCCGCTGCACCAGTTGATGGTCGATCTCGCGGTCGCTCATGCCCGGACGCTCACGCCTGCAACCCCCGCCCGGACATCCTCACGCGCGAAAGCCATGCCAGACATCCAACAGACCATGAATGGCCGCATTAGTTCAATCCGCCCCGGGTCCGACCCTGCCCAGCGCAGGCCCGGCCTGCCAAACCAGCCCGGCGCGCAGGCGGCGGAAGGCATCGGTTTCGCAGTTGTCAGGCAGCAGTGGGACGCTGCACGCACGGCGACTGCCGTCGAGCCGCAGTCGCAGCAGCACGAGGCGCCCGCTGACCACCGTGGACGGCAGCAGCCTCCCTGCCCGCTCCCTGCCGTCGCGCTGCCGCACCCGGACGCCGCCCTTCCCGTCGACCTCGATCCGCAGCACCGACGTCGGCATCGACAGCCGCCCGACACCGGCCAGGTGGCGCACCGCGCTGAGGAGGATGACGACGCAGAGGGCGGCCGAGGCCGTCGGCGGCATCGGTGCGACGACCACCGCGACGACGGCCGCTACGTGCGCGAACCCGAGCGCCAGCCCCAGGTACCGGGACGGACCGACATCCAGCGCCCAGGGCGCATCGAAGCGCCCCGCGTCCGCGGCGCCGCGAGGCGACGTGGCCGGTCGGCTGCCGGCGGAGGGCTGTGCATCGGGCGGGCATTGCATCGGATCAGGGGTACGGGCCCGGGGTGCCGGCCCGCTGCCACCAGTGTCAGGAAGGTCGCGAGTCTATACGGCATCCAGCGTCCTTCCCAGCGCCAACACCCCGACAACGACATCGGATCCGCCCCCCGGATGCTCAAGCTGACGCGGTCGCCGCCCGGCCTCGCTGCGCCCGGGTGCGTCGGTGAGCGCAGGCGGGCGGGTATCATCGGCGCTCTACACGGAACCAGGCGACCGGATGTCGCGCAACGGAACACACGGATGAACGACACCCCGTTACGTGCGGCCGACCGCGTGCTGCGCGGCGGCAACCTGCTCACTCAGGATACGGGGCGGCCCGTCGCAGAGGCACTCGCGATCGAAGGCGACCGCCTGGTCGCAGTGGGCAGCAACGAGGAGATCGCCCTGCGCGTCGGCCCGGGCACAGTCGTCCACGAATTGCGCGGCCGCACGGTGCTGCCCGGGCTGGTCGATGGCCACGCGCACATGGACCGCGAAGGCCTGAAGCAGGTCTGTCCGTCGCTCGGCCCGGTACGCTCGATCGCGGACATACAGCAACGCATCGCCGAACTGGCACGCGACCGCCCGCCAGGCGAGTGGATCGTGACGATGCCGATCGGCACGCCACCGGCCTATTTCGATGCCCCCGGATGCCTGCGCGAGAACCGCTGGCCGACCCGGCACGAACTGGACGAGGCCGCGCCGGACCACCCGGTCTTCATCCGGCCGATCTGGGGCTACTGGCGGCACACCGCGCCGCTCGTCTCGATCGCGAACTCGCGCGCACTCGCCCGGGCAGGCATCGACCGCCACACGCCGTCACCGACGCCGACGATCACGATCGGTCGCGACGCCTCCGGCGAACCCGACGGCGTGTTCTCCGAAGACACGATGATGCCCATCGTCGAGCATTCCCTGATGCGCTGCGTGCCCGGGTTCAGCGAGACCGACCGCGCGGCGACCCTGCCGGCGGCGATGGCCGCCTACCATGCGTTCGGGACGACCAGCATCTTCGAGGAGCATGGTGCTGCCGCGGAACTGATCCGTGCCTACAAGGCCGTGCACCGACGCGGCGCACTCACCATGCGCAGCGCACTGGTCGCGAGCCCCGACTGGTCAGCTCTGCCCGGGGGGACACATCCTGACAGCTACGGGCCCCTCCTCGATGCCTGGGCTGCCGGCCTCACCGAACCGGCCAGCGGCGATGCGATGCTGCGCATCACCGGGCTGTTCGTCGACATCGACATCGTCACGGACAACCGCGTTCGTGCGCGTTCGATGCCATACACCGGCTGGGCCGGTTTCAACTACGACACTGCGCTCGCGCGCGAGAAGGCGCGCGCACTGCTGGTCGCCTGCGCGGAGCGCCGGATCCGGGTGGTGGCGATCTGGCCGAACATGCTCGACCTCTTCGAGGAAGTGGACCGCATCGTGCCGATCCGCGACCAGCGCTGGGTGCTCGGGCACCTGTCCTCCCTGTCGCGGCGGGATGTGGGGCGAATCCGTGACCTCGGACTGGTCACGACCAGCCACACCAACCGCTACATCTACAAGGAAGGCCATCTGCTGGCCGAGCGCCTTGGTCCAGCGCGCCAGCACGAAATTTCTCCGTTGCGCTCGCTGATCGAGGCCGGAGTGCCAGTCTCGCTGGCCACGGACAACGTCCCGGTGTCGATGTTCTGGCCGATCTGGCAGTCGGTCACCCGGCTGAACCGCTATACCGAGGCGCCGGTCAACCCCGACGAAGCCATCAGCCGCAGCCAGGCGCTTCAGGCCGCAACCGTCGCCGGCGCCATGCTCACCTTCGACGAACACCGCAAGGGCCGACTGGCCCCGGGGTTGCTGGCCGACCTCACGGTGCTCGACCGCGACCCGCTGTCGGTGCCCGACGGGGAACTGATGGCACTGCGTTCCGAGATGACCTTCGTCGGCGGTCGCCTCGTCTGGCAGTCGCCGGCCATTGGCCCGGACGGCGCCGCGGTGGCATAGTTGCTGCTCCTTGTCACGGACTGATCCACCTCCGCGTTGATGCCTCGACCCTTGCCCGGGTCGAGCGTCGGAGCCGTGCCTTTCCCTCTGTTGCGCTTCTTCCACGAGACACACCCGATGACCGCCTTCCGCCTGTCCCGCCCCGCTTCCACCGCTGCCGCCGCAGCCGCCGTCCTGGTCGGCCTCTCCAGCGCCGGCAGTGCGCTCGCCCAGTCCCCCTTCCCCAGCCGCCCGATCACGATGATCGTGCCGTTCGCGCCGGGCGGATCCGCAGACGTGCTCGGGCGCGAGTTCGCCCTCGAGATGGGCAAGCTGCTCGGACAGAACGTGGTGGTCGAACTGCGCCCCGGTGCGGGTGGCAACGTCGGTGCCGAGTACGTTGCCAGACAGAGCCGTCCGGATGGCTACACGGTCCTGCTCGGATCCCTGTCGGTGTCGACCAACGTGAGCCTGATGAAGCTGAGCTGGGACCCGCGCAAGGACCTGGTGCCGGTCGCCGGCATCGCGACCGTCCCGAACCTGCTGGTGGTCGCAACAGACAGCCCGTTCAAGACAGTCGGTGACATGGTCGCGGCCGCCCGTGCGAAGCCGGGCGGACTGTTCTTCGGCTCGTCCGGCCCCGGCACCAGCAGCCACCTCGCCGGGGAACTCCTGCAGGACCGCGCCGGGGTCTCGCTGACCCATGTTCCCTACAAGGGCAGCGGCGCGGTCTATCCCGACCTGGTCGGCGGGCGCGTCAACATGCTGTTCGACCTGGCCGGCTCGGCAGTCGGGCAGATCAGCGGCGGCAAGGTGCGTGCGCTGGCTACGACCGCGCGCAAGCGCTCGCCGGCGATGCCCGACGTACCGTCGATCTCCGAAACCTTCGCCGGTTTCGAGTTCGGAAGCTGGTTCGCGTTCTTCGCGCCGTCTGCCACGCCGAAGGATGTGCTCGCCACCCTGGAGCAGTCGGTGGTCCGGTCGATGCAGACCGATCGCCTGAAGACGCGGCTTTCGCAGATCGCAGCCGAGCCGGTGCCGGTGGCCGGGACCGATTTCGCGAAGTTCCTCGCGAGCGACATCGAGCGCTACGCCCGACTGGTGCGCGACGGCAAGCTGGCACCGCTGCAGTAATTCCCGGCTCCGCGACGGGTGGTGGCGCGGGGCGGCCACGCCACTACCCGGCAGCGTATCCGTCGCCCGGGCGCGTTATCCCGACGGCGACGGCAGCGATCGTTATGGCGGACGACGCTAGCGCAGGCGCATCCGCCCGCGCCACGAGCGACGCACCTTCATTGTGCGTTGTCGGACGGCTGGCGCGAAAAGCTGCGGCGGGCAGATGAGGCACCGCCCGCGGCGAACCGGTTGGCCGCGACCATCCCGACGAGCATCGCCGCCGTGAACACCGCGGCATCGACCGACAGCGCGGCGGTACCCACCAGCCCCGGCCCCGGGCAGAACCCGCCGATGCCCCAGCCGATTCCGAACAGCGCCGCACCGACGACCAGTTGCCGGTCGACCGGCCAGCGTGGGGGCAGCGCGAGCTCGCCCGCCAGGAGCGGACGCCCGCGTCGCTCGACCCAGGCAAACCCCGCGAACGCGGCCAGCAGCGCCGCGCCCATCACCAGCGCGAGGCTCGGATCCCAGTGGCCCGAGATGTCGAGGAACGCGATGACCTTGCCGGGATTGGTCATCTGCGAAACGATCAGCCCGACGCCCAGCATCAGTCCGCACAGGAAGGCCGCGATCGCCTTCATGCTGGCACCCGCAGCACATGGTGCAGCAGCCACACGGTCCCGATGCCGGAAGCCATGAAGGTCAGCGTGGCCACCAGCGAGCGCAGCGAGCCGCGAGCCAGGCCGCACACGCCGTGACCACTGGTGCAGCCACTGCCGATGCGCGTGCCGACGCCGACCAGGAGGCCGGCGGCAACCAGCCAGGGCCAGTCCACCACGGACTCCACCGGCGGCATCGGTACCGCTGACACGGCGGCGAGTCCGGGGGCCGCAGCCAGTCCCAGCAGGAAAGCGATGCGCCAGCCGCGCTCACCACCGGCGCCGGGGCGTGCGGCCGCCGCCCCGGGCAGCAGGTTGCCGAGAATGCCGCTGATGCCGGCGATGCGCCCGATGGTGAGCACCAGGAAGGCAGCGGCGAATCCGATCAGCAGACCGCCCGTGAGCGCCCCGCCCGGCGTGAAGGATACCCAGTCGATCGTCATCGCTCCGTCATCGTCCAGTGGTGCACTGTCAACATGGCCCAATGATACCTTTGGTGCCGTTTCATGCGACGACCGCTGCGTCGACGTGCGGCAGAATGCCATCCTTCCCCCCTTGCGAAGAGGCCACATGACACCGAGGCACCTGCGCGCGCATTCCGTCGACGGCATCGGTTCGCTGGCTCGCCGCCGCTGCATGGTCCGCCTGTCAGCGATCCTCGCCACCGCCCTCGTCCCGGCTTGCGCGGTCGCCGACTGGCACAGTGCGGACGATCCGTTCACCCTGGGCGTCGCCTCCGGCGACCCGACATCCGACGGCTTCGTGCTCTGGACACGGCTTGCGCCGCGCCCCACGGACGGGGGTGGCATGCCCGATCTCCCGATCGCGGTCGACTGGACCGTCTCCACCGACGAACGGCAGACGCGCATCGTGCGCCGGGGCCGGGCCACCGCCGATCCGCGGCTTGGCCACAGCGTGCACGTGGAGATAGAGGGTCTCGACCCCGACCGCTGGTACTGGTACCGGTTCACCGCAGGCGGTGCCGCCAGCCCGGTCGGGCGCACGCGCACCGCACCGGCCCCCGGCGCACCAGTGCCGCGCCTGCGGTTTGCTTTCGCCTCCTGCCAGCATTACGAGCACGGACTGTTCGGCGCCTACCGGCACATGGCACGCGACGACCTCGACCTCGTGCTCCACCTGGGCGACTACATCTATGAGGGCAGCAGCGCGGGCAGGGTGCCGCGCAGGCACGAGACGAAGGAAGAGCCGGTAGACCTGATCCAGTACCGCAACCGCTACGCGTGCTACAAGTCCGATCCGCACCTGCGGGCCGCGCACGCGAACTTTCCATGGCTGGTGACCTGGGATGACCACGAGGTCGAGAACGACTACGCCGCCGATCAGTCGGAGAACCGCGACGACCCGGCGTGGTTCCTTCAGCGTCGCGCCGCCGCCTACCAGGCCTATTACGAACACATGCCGCTGCGTCGGGCCAGCCTTCCCCGCGGCCCCGACATGCTGCTCTACCGGCGCGCGGCCTTCGGCGACCTCGCGACCTTCCACGTGCTCGACAACCGCCAGTACCGTTCCGACCAGCCCTGCGGCGAGGGCCGGCGCGGCGGCGGCAACATGGTGGCCAACTGCACCGACCGCCTCGATCCGTCCGCGACCCTGTGGGGCGCGACACAGGAGCGCTGGCTGGAGCAGGGGCTTGCGGCGAGCCGCGGCCGATGGAACGTGCTCGCGCAGTCGCTGATGATGGCGCAGTTCACCAGCCGCGACGCCTCCGGGCATCCGGTGCACTGGACGGACGGATGGGATGGCTATGCCGCCGCCCGGACACGGTTCCTCGCGCGCGTGGCCGCCGCGAAGATCTCCAACCCGCTCAGCATCGGCGGAGACATCCACTCGTTCTGGGCCAGCGAACTGAAGGTCGACTTCGACGATGCCCGTGCGCCGGTGGTGATGCCGGAGTTCGTCGGCACCTCGATCACCTCGCGCGGGAGGTCCTACGAATCGACGCTCAAGTTGCTGCCGGCCAACCCGCACGTGCGCTTCTTCGACAGCCGCCAGCGCGGCTATGCTCGGGCCGAGGCCACGCCCGCGCGCCTGCACATGGCTTTCCAGGGCATCGCCGATCCCCTGGACGATGGCTCAGCGCTGCGTACGGTCGCCGCGTTCGTCGTGGAGGCTGGACGGCCCGACCTGGAGCGTGCCTGAGACCGGCGCGCGGGCGCCCGGCGGCCGCGCGCGGGACGCATGTCATAATCACCGCCCTCGATCCCGCCACTGCCACGGAGCACGCCGTTGGACCTAGCCCGCCTCGAGCGGATCTACGACGCGTACGCGAAGATCTACGATCGGCTGTTCGGCCGCGTGTTCGACGCCCCGCGCAAGGCCGCCGTGCAGTGGCTGGATGCCCGGCCCGGCGAACGCATCCTTGAAGTCGGGGTCGGCACCGGCATTGCCCTGCCCATGTACGGTCCACACCCGTTCGTCGTCGGCGTCGACTTCTCGCTGGGCATGCTGCGCGAGGCGCAGGCCTGCATCGGAGCCCATGGCATCGACAACGCCTGCATCCTTCGCATGGATGCGATGCGGATGGCCTTTCCGGACTCCAGCTTCGACGGCCTGATGGCCGCCTACGTGGTGACGGCGGTGCCCGACCATCGCAGGCTGATGGCCGAGATGGTGCGCGTGTGCCGCCCCGGCGGTCGCATCGTCATCGTCAACCACCTGCACCATCGCAACCGTCTGGTCGCCTTTGGACAACGCCTGCTGTCGCCGCTTACCCAGCGGCTGGGCTGGCGAACCGACCTGTCGCTCGACGACGTGCTCGCAGGCACGCCGCTGGAAGTGACGCGCGTGACGACGGTACCGCCGTTCGGGCTCTGGTACCTCGTCGAGTGTCGTAACGCCAAGCCGGCGTGAGGATCCGGGCCGGCCTGGCCGCCCTGTTCGCCGGTGCATTCTGCATCGCCGCCTCGGCGATCTGGGTGCGGCTGTCCGAAGTCGGCCCGGTGGCCACCGCCTTCTGGCGCGTCGCCCTCGCACTGCCGCTGCTCTGGGCCTGGGCGGCGCTGGTCTCGTTGCCGCAGCACCTGGCCGCAGGCAGGCGCTTCGCCTGGCCGCTGGCCGCCGCCGGCGCCTGCTTCGCGGGCGACCTTGCACTGTGGCACGGGTCGATCATCCTCACCACGGTGGCCAACGCCACGCTGCTGGCGAACTTTGCACCGGTGTTCGTGACACTGGCGGTCTGGCTGGTGTTCGGCCGGCGCCCCCGGCAGCCGTTCGTGATCGCGCTGGCGGTGGCACTCACGGGCACGGCCGTGCTCGTGGGCTCGTCGATGACTGCCGTGGCCGGCGCTGCCCCGACGTCCGGAGCACCGCCGGCGCCGGAGGGCGGGATGCGCTTGCTCGGCGACGCACTGGGCATCGGCACAGCCATGTTCTACGCGGCCTACCAGCTGTTCGTCGCGCGCGTGCGCAGCACGATGTCGACCGCGAGCGTGATGGCGTGGAGCAGCCTGGCCTGCGCCGCGATCCTGTTGCCGGTGGCGGTTCTGGCCGGCGAACCGCTGCTGCCAGCGACGCCCTACGGGTGGGCCGTCCTCGCGGGCCTTGCGCTGGCCTCGCACGTGGCAGGACAGAGCCTGATCGCCTACGCGATCGCGCACCTCACGCCGACGCTGGCTTCGGTGGGCCTGCTGCTGCAGCCGGTGGTGGCGGCGGCGTTCGCATGGTTGATACTGGGCGAGCCGGTCGGTACGCTGCAGGTGGCAGGGGGTACGATCGTGCTCGCCGGGATCTGGCTTGCGATCCGGGCGGAGCGCCCGGCGGGCGCCTGAACGGACCGACACCAGGGAGGTCGATTGCGACACGACAGGTTCCATCCGGAGCGGCATCGGACCGGTAGTGCAAGCTGGCTGCGCGCCTCGGTGCTCGGCGCCAACGACGGCATCGTCTCCACAGCATCCCTGCTGCTCGGCGTCGCGGCGGCCGCGGCGGAGCCGGGCGCTGTCCTCGGCATCGGCATCGCCGGGCTGGTCGCCGGCTCGATGTCGATGGCCGCTGGCGAATACGTCTCGGTCAGCTCACAGTCAGACTCGGAGCAGGCCGACCTTGCTCGCGAGCGTGCCGAACTGCACGCCGACCCGGCGCTGGAACGGGACGAACTGGCAGGCATCTACGTCCGACGCGGCCTGGATCCGGCGCTGGCGCACGAAGTCGCCGCCCAGCTGATGGCACGCGACGCACTCGGCGCGCATGCGCTCGAAGAACTGGGCATTTCCGACCTCACCGCGGCACGGCCGCTGCAGGCAGCCATTGCCTCGGCCGCCAGCTTCGCTGCGGGCGCCGTCCTGCCGCTGCTGTGCGCACTGCTCGCTCCGGCTGCCCAGCTGATCCCGGCGACGGCGACCGGGTCGCTGGCCGCGCTGGCGCTGCTCGGTGCCCTCGCCGCGCGCGCCGGAGATGCGCCGGTGGGCCGTGCCACCGCACGCGTGGTCGGATGGGGTGCGCTCGCCATGGCGGTGACGGCCGGGATCGGTGCGCTGGTCGGCGCGGCGGTGTAGCGCCTGATTGACAGTGCGGACATTAACACCCGGTCAAGGCTGACTGCCACGGCCTCCGGGCCGCAGCCCACACACGCCGATTTCAGTTTCCGTACCGCGCACCAGTCGGTATCATCCGCCGCTTTCGTAGTGTCGCGTCGCACCCGCGGACGTGACAGCCTGGCTCCGTCCGGGCATTGACAGGCACTGGACTCCCGAATCTGATGCACGCCCTCGGTCGCGTCGTGGAAACGATCCTCCTCTCGGTGATCTGGGTCGGTCTCCCGGTGGCGCCGCTCGTGGTCAGCCTGCTGGCCGGCGACCTGTCCTACGTGCGTCGCTACCGCCAGACGATGCGCCAGCTTTCGCGCCAGCTCCAGGCGATGGCCAGGGCAGAGGTGATCGCCCGGCGCTTCTACAACGAGAAGCGCGCCGCGGAGCAGAGCACGACCTGGAAGATCGAGGGCGAGTGCAGCCATTGCGGCGAATGCTGCCTGTTCCAGACCTGCGTGTTCCTCGACCATGATGAGCAGGGACGGTCGCGCTGCCGCATCTACGGCAACTGGTTCTTCCGCCGGCTCACCTGTGCCGAGTATCCGATGACCAAGGACGACATCGAGCTGTATGCCTGCCCGTCGTTCCGGGCGGAGCCGGTGCGCCAGGTCGCGCAGGTACGGCTCGGCCGGCATGCGATTCCGGTCGTGGCCCGCAATGCCGGACCTGAGCGCACGGTCGAGGGCGGCGCATCGCCCCGCCCCTGACCCGTTGACCAGCCCGGAGGCGGTGCGTCCAGACTACCGCGGACGCAGCCTGGTCAACCTGATGGCCTCGATCGAGGCCGGGCTCGGTACACGGCCTGGCCACGACGCCCCGGCGCATCCCCCGCTGGAGCTCCTGGATCCCTCGCGCGTGCGCGCGGCGCGCCGCGTGCTGCTGATGGTCATCGACGGCCTGGGCGATGACTACCTTTGCATGCACGGCCGCGATACCACGCTCGCCGCCCACCGCATCGGTCGCATCAACTCCGTGTTCCCGTCGACTACCGCGACCGCGATCACCACCTTCCTGACCGGCCATTCGCCGCGCGAGCACGGCCTGACCGGCTGGAACATCTGGCTGGACGAGATCGCGGCCGTGGCTACGATCCTGCCCTTCCGCACGCGCGGTGACCGGCGGTTCCTGCGCGAAATGGGCGTCAATCCGCTGCATTTCTTCGAACGACCGACGCCGCTGGCCACGCGCCTGGACAGCGCGACGGCGACCGTCTCGCCGCGCTGGATCATCGACTCGGACTACAACCTGGCGCACAACGGCCCGGCGCTGCGCTTTCCCTACGAAACCCGCACCCAGTTCTTCGACCAGGTGGTGCGCGCGGTTCATGCGAGCCCCGAGCGCCAGTTCATCTACGCCTACTACCCGGAGATCGACTCGAACAGCCATGACCATGGCACGCACAGCCTGGAGGTCGCCTCCGAACTCTGGCGCTTCGACCTGGGCTTCCGGTCGATGCTGGAGCGACTCGCCGGGACCGGTACGCTGGTGGTGGCCACGGCCGACCACGGGTTCATCGACTCCCCCGAGGAATGCGGCATCGAGCTCGACGGCCATCCGGAACTCGCCGGACTCCTCGCGCACCCGCTGTGCGGCGAACGCCGGCTCGCCTACGCCTACGTGAAGCCGGGCTGCGGCCCCGCGTTCGAACGCTGCGTACAGTCCACACTGGGCCATGCGCTGGAACTGCTGCCCGCCGCGCAGGCGATCGCCGACGGATGGTTCGGGGAACCGGCTGGCCACGATCACCCCGGGTTCGCGCGGCGCATCGGAGACTATCTGCTGATGATGCGCCCGGGCTGGACGATCAAGGACTGGCTGCCGGGCGAGAACCGGCACCGGCTGCTGGGCGTGCATGGCGGTACCACCCCTGCCGAGATGTGGGTGCCACTCATAGTGCGGGAGTGCTGAGCGCACAGCGGCGGCCACCCGCGCACCATGGGCGGGAATGCGCTACCGGTCGCAGCGGCGGTTGAGCAGTTCGCTGTTGCAGCGGTCGAGCAGGAGCAGATCCTCGACCAGGTGCATCGGGAAGCCCTGGCGCTTCTCGCCCGGCTTCATCATGACGAGCGACCGCAGGTATTCCGCGCACATGTCGGTCCCCCAGAGCGTCACGATGCCCTTCATCACGCGCGGGAAGTCCCTCTCCAGCGGGTGTCTGGGATCGGGATCGGTCGGTCCGTGCGACGCATGCGGCCGAAGGATCTCGTTGTTCGGGATCGAACGTTCGATCTCGTCGGCGTCGAACAGGGTCGGCAGTGCCGTTTCGTTCAGGTCGGGATTCATCGGCCGGGTCGGATGAGCTCCAGGGGCAGTGGGAAGATCGGGCAACTGTTCAAGCCATTCGCCCGACCGCACGCAACCTCTTTCGGCTCATCCGCGTGAATCTTTAGGACCGCGTCCCGGCGCGGGGCCGGAACGCCCGCGGACGTCAGAGCACGCCCGAGGTCCCCCCGTCCAGATTGACGCTGGTTCCGGTGACGTAGCTGGCCGCGTCCGAGGCGAGGAAGGCGATCACGTTGGCCGCCTCCTCCGCCTCTCCGAAGCGCCCGAGCGGTATGCCGGCCGCCTTCGCCTTCTCGGCGTAGTAGGCCTCGCGCGGCGTGCCGGCCTTGTCGGCGCGGCGCTCGTGCTGGCCGCTCTTGATCAGCCCGATACAGACCGTGTTGACCAGGATGTTGTCCTTCGCGTAGTCCTTGGACAGCGCCTTGGTCAGCGCAAGGCCGGCAGCCCGCGTCACCGAGGTCGGGGTCGAACTCGGCCGCGGTTGCTTGCCACCGATCGTGGTGATGTTCACGATGCGTCCGCCACCCTGCTTCTGCATGTGCGGGATCGCTGCCCGGCAACCGCGGATCGCGCCCATCAGCTTGAGTTCGAGGTCGAGGTGCCAGGTCGCATCGTCGATCTCTCCGAAATGCTTCGAAATCGAGGTGCCGGCGTTGTTGACGAGGATGTCGAGCCGACCGTACTTCGCTGCGACGCCGTCGATGAAGCCCTTGAGCGCCTGCGCGTCCATGACGTCGACGCTCTGTGCAGTCACCTCCCCACCCGCCGCCCGGATGGTTGCCGCGACTTCGTCGAGCGGCCCCTGCCGACGCGCGCAGATGGCGACCCTGGCACCTTCGGCCGCCAGCCTGATGGCGGCCGCCCGCCCGATACCTTCGCTGCCGCCGGTGACGATGGCGACCTTGCCGCCGAGTCCGAGATCCATGTTGCTGCCTCCTTGTGTCGTGTTCAGAACGTTCCCAGCCCCGCGAGCCCGGTCGCGAGGTCCATGTCATCGACGATCCGCCGCGAGACCAGGTTGCGCAGCGTCTCGGTCGTACCGCCGCCGAGGCTGCCGTATCGGACCCCACGGAAGAAACGCGATACCGCGAACTCGTCGGTGAAGCCGTAGCCACCATGCACCTGGATCGCCTCGCTGGTGACGCGGATGCCCATCTCGTTGCAGTAGATCTTCGCCGCGGCCGCGAGCGTAGGATCGGGGAACCCGTCGCCCGAGTGGGCTGCACGCCACAGCAGGCTGCGTGCGGCCTCGATGTCCACGAACATGTCGGCCGCCTTCCAGCGCATGCCCTGGAACTCGCCGATCGGCCTGCCGAAGGCGGAGCGGTCACGCAGGTAGCGCACCGATGCCTCCAGCGCCCCCTCGGCAAGGCCGAGGCAGATCGCCGGGTTGAGGATGCGCTGCGTGTTGAACGCGCTCATCAGCCGCTTGATGCCGTTGTCGGTGATCACCAGGTGCTCGCGAGGCTGCACGCAGTTCTCGAACACCACCTCGCAGAGGTACTCGCCGCCCATCGTGTGGTACTTCGCAGTGGCGGTCACGCCGGGTGCGCCCTTCTCCACCAGCACGCAGCCGATGCCCGCCCCGCCGGGCACACCGTCGACCCGGGTAAAGACCACCATCATGTCGGCGATGTCGGCGCGGCTGATCAGCGTCTTCACCCCGTTGATCACCACCTTTTCGCCGTCGATGCGGGTGTTGGTCCGGTAGTTCGCGACATCGGTGCCGGCATCCGGCTCGGTCATGCAGATCGACAGGATCGCCTCGCCGGTGGCCACCCGCGGCAGGATCGCGCGCTTGACCGTCTCCGGCGCGTAGGTCGAGATGATCCGGGTCTGGGTCCCGACCTCGCCGAGGACGGCCATCGCCGTGACGTAGCACGCCTTGCCGATCTCCTCCAGCGCCAGGGCGGTCTCGAAGATGCCCATGCCCGAGCCACCGTATTCCTCCGGTACCGCCATGCCCATCACGCCGATGTCTGCGAGCGCCTTCAGGTTCTCGGCCGGCCACGTGCCGTCGAGCCATTTCATCGCGTTGGGTTCGAGCACGTCGCGGCGCACCTGTGCAACCGCGTCCACCAGCGCCCGCTGTTCAGCGGTCAGTCGAAAATCCAAGCTGTCCTCCGTTGGGGTAGGCGGCCGGCCTCATGGCCGGCCTGTCATCGCCGCAGGGCCTGCGCCAGCGCCTTGACGGCCTCGTCGATCGTCGCGCACACCTGCACGCCGGCAGCGGCCAGCGCCGCGCGCTTGGATTCCCAGGTGCCGACGCTGCCCCAGGTCAGCGCGCCGGCATGCCCCATGCTGATGCCCTGCGGCGCGGTACGGCCGGCGATCAGCGCCACTACCGGCTTGTCGAATCCGCTGGTCCCGATGGCCTGCGCGAACGCCTCCTCCTCGTCGCCACCGATCTCCCCGACCAGCAGCACGGCCTCGGTGCGCCCATGGCGTGCGAACCAGGGCGCGAGGTCGGCAAAGCGAGTGCCCTTGACCGGGTCGCCGCCCACGCCGATCCAGGCCGACTGTCCGAGCCCGGCCTGCACCAGCCGGAAGCCGGCCTCGTACGACAGGGTGCCGCTCTTGGAGGCCATCGCCACCGGTCCCGGGGCCAGCGACACGTCGGGCAGGAAGCCGAGCTTGGCCTCGCCGGGAATCGCCAGCCCGGGCGTGGACGCGCCGACCCAGGTCGCACCGGCCGCATCCACGCGCCGGCGCAGTTCGATGGCGTCATGTACCGGCACCCCTTCGGTCGGCGTGACGAGCAGGCGAACGCCCGCGGCCAGCGCTTCCGTCGCGGCCGGCAGCACCTGCGCCGCACCGACCAGCAGCACGCTGGCCACCGCGCCGGTCGCCTGCACCGCCGAAGCACAGTCGGCGAACACGGGTATGCCATCTACCGCATCCGCGCCGGCACGGCCGCTGACGCCGGCGACGATCGAGGTGCCGGCATCGCGCATCATGCAGGCGTGGCGCTGGCCGGCGCGGCCGGTGATGCCCTGCACCAGCACCGGGGTGTGGCGGTCGACCGACAGCGAGAACGGCGGGCGCGGATTCATGACGTCTTCTCCGCCGAAAGCGTCACTCCCTCGGCCAGCGCCCCGCGCACGGCATCGATCGCGCGCGGCAGGTCCCGCTCTACCGTGACCCCGCGGGCACCGAGCACCTCCACCGCCTCATCGAAACCCGGCCCGGCCAGCCGGGCGACCACGGGTACCCGGAAGGCAGGCACGGCGTCTAGCGCACGCACGAGCAGCCGCGAGAACTCACCCAGGTGGGTGATGCCGGCGAAGATGTTGACCAGCAGGACCCGCACGCCACGGCCCTCGCCCATCCAGCCAAGCACATCGACCAGCCGCTGCGGGTCGCCGCGCAGGCCGCCAGTACGCACGTCGAGGAAGTTGTAAGGCCGCAGGCCCTGCGCACGCAGTTCGTCGATGAGCATCATGCTGAGCCCGGCACCGGTGGTGAGCAGGGCGATCTCACCGCCAGGATCGACCACGACGTAGTCGCAGCCGTGTTTCCACTTGCGCGCGGCCTCCGGGTAGCGAGAGGCTGCCTGCTCGACCAGCGCCGCCAGCGCAGGCTGCCGGTACAGCGCATTGTCGTCGGTGACCAGTTTCGCGTCGGCGGCCACCCAGCGCGTCGGTGCACCCTCGGGCAGCACGAACAGCGGGTTGACCTCGACCAGTTGTGCGTCCAGCGCAAGGAACGCGGCGGCCAGCCGCGTGCCCGCCTCGGCCGCCGCAGCCCGGTTGCCGGGTGCCAGCCGCTGCGCCGCCCGCTGCACCGCCGCGGCAAGCGCAACGGCCTCGGGCTCCGCGCATTCGCGCACCAGCGCAGCCGGCGCGACGGACTCGATGTCTACACCGCCGAGGTCCGACATCAGCACCTGGACACGGGCCTGCCCCGCGTCGAGCGCGAGCGACACGTACACCTCGGTTGCACCGACGATCGCCTGCTCGATCCGGCAGCCAGCGACCGGCGCGCCGGCCAGCGGCACGGCAGCCAGCGAGCCCGCCACCTGCAACGCCTCGACCGCATCCGCGGCGCGCCGGATGCCGCCCGCCTTTCCTCGGCCGCCACCGGCGACCTGGGCCTTGACGATCAGCGGCCCGCCGGGGATCGTGCCTTCGAGCACGCCGTCGGCGCGCAGCAGGCATCCCTCCGGCACCGCCACGCCGAAACCGGCGAGCAGCGCCTTCGCGTCGTGTTCGAACAGGAACACCAGTCCGTCCTCCGTGGGCTAGTAACCGCTGGCCGAAGGTCCGGAGAGCGGCTTCATCGGCGACCAGCCAGTCAGGCGGGCCACCTCGGCCTTGACGTAGTTCGACATCGCCACCCGGTCGGGGGCCAGCATCACCATGCCGAACCCCTGGTCGATGTAGCGCTGGCTGAACTTCGAGCTGTTCGTGTGGATGCCGGCCACCACGCCGTGCTTGCGGCAGCACGCGAGGATCCGGTTGACGGTCTCGACGTGGCGCGGCTCGTCGTTGTCCATCACCGGCGGAAGGCCGAGCGCGAGCGCGAGGTCGGTCGGCCCGATGTAGGCTGCATCGACGCCCGGCGTCGAGATGATCTCGTCCATCTTCTCGATGCCTTCAGGCGTCTCGATCATCACCACGCAGGCGACTTCCTCGTCCGCATGCTTCTGGTAGTCGGGCCCCGCGGAGTACAGCACACGGTTCGGGCCGTTGCTGCGCATGCCGCGCGGCGGGTAGCGGCAGGCCGCCACCGCCCGCTCGGCTTCGGCACGGTTGCTCACCATCGGGACGATCACACCCCAGGCGCCGGCGTCCAGCACCTTCATGATCATCGACGGTTCGTTCCACGGTACCCGCACCAGCGGCGTCACCTCGGTGGTGGAGATCGCGGTGAGCATCGGCACCGCGTCGGAGTAGTCGATGCAGCCATGCTGCATGTCGACGCACAGCCAGTCGAGCCCGGTATGCGCCATCACCTCGGCAGCGAAACAGTGCGGAATGGACAGCCATCCACCCACCGCCGGCTTGCCCTCGCGCCACAGCTGCTTGATCCGGTTCCTGCGCATCGTCTCCCCTCCTGTGGTGTGCCCTGCGCCGCGGTCTTGCGCGTGCGCCAAGGGCCGGAGTATACGTCGCGCGGGCAAGCCCACCGAAGGCGCCAGGCCGGGGCGAGTCGCGCCGCCCGCGCGTGGCGAAAGACACCGGAGTACGGACCTGCCCCCGATGCACTAAAATCGATGGCTCGCTCCGGCGCAAACCGTGTACCGTGCCTTTCCGTCAGGCCGGTGCGCCCCGCATCATCTATCGAGGAGGTCAACATGGCCCAGGCACAGCGCATCCGTTTCTTCACCAAGCCCGGCTGAACGAGCTGCCTCCGGACGAAAGAGTTTCTTTCGCGACTCGATATCGAATTCGACATCATCGATATCTTCAACGACCCGGCAGGGCTTGCTGAACTCACCGCGCTGGGTGCCAAGACCACCCCCGTTGTCGCCCGCGGCGACGAGTGGGTGCTCGGCCAGGTGATCCCCGAGGTAGCGAAGTTCCTCGGCCTGAAGTTCGACGGCGGGCCTGCGCTCACGCCGGCCGAACTGGTGCAGAAGGCCGAGGTGGTGCTGGCTGCCGCGCAGCGGTTCATCCCGCAACTGCCCCAGGAACGCTTCAACGACCTGCTGCCCATGTCCGGCCGCAAGCGGACCTACCGGGAACTCGCACACCACCTGGTACGCATCCAGGAAGCCATGCTCGAGGCCGTACAGGGCATCGAGTTCACCATCGAGCAGCCGGTGAAGCCGCCGGAGGATTCGATCACCCGCCCGCAGCAGGTCGCCGACTACGCCGGCACGGTGCGCCAGCGGGTGCACGACTGGTGGGCTGGCCACGAGAAGACCGATCCGGCCGCGAAGCAGATCGTGCAGACCTACTTCGGCGAACAGCCGCTGTCGGTCCTGCTCGAGCGCTGCGCATGGCATTCCGCCCAGCACACCCGTCAACTGCAGCTCCTGCTCACCCGCATGAGCATCGAGCCGGCGGGTGCACTGACGGCGGAAGACCTGAAGGGGCTGCCACTGCCCGAGAAGGTCTGGGAAGACTAGCCCATGCCGTGAACGAGCCAGCCGCCGCAGTACTCCACCCGCCATCGGTCGACCGGTTGCTTCGATCGGCCGATGGCCAGCGGCTGGTCGAACGGCATGGCCGTTCGCTCGCGCTCGAGGCCGTTCGCGATGGCCTCGAGCGGTTGCGGACCACAGCCGCGCCATTCGAGCACGAGGCATTCTTCGCATCCTGCGGCGCCCATCTTGAGCAGGACGCCCGCCCGGGCCTGCTGCCGGTGCTCAACCTCACGGGCACGGTGCTGCACACCAATCTCGGCCGTGCATGGGCCGCACCCGAGGCGATCGAGGCGGTCGCCGCGGTCATGGGACAGCCGTCCAACCTCGAGTTCGACCTCGGCAGCGGCCGCCGGGGCGAACGCGACAGCCATGTCGAGAAGCTGCTCTGCCGCATCACCGGCGCCGAGGCAGCCACGCTGGTGAACAACAACGCCGCTGCGGTGCTGCTGACGCTGACCGCACTGGCCGCGCGGCGCGAGGTGATCGTCTCGCGCGGCGAACTGATCGAGATCGGCGGCGCCTTCCGCATGCCCGACATCATGACCCGCGCGGGCTGCCGGCTGCGCGAGGTCGGCACCACCAACCGTACCCACGGACACGACTACGAAGAGGCGATCAGCCGCTCCACCGCCGCGCTGATGCGCGTGCACCCGAGCAACTACCAGGTCGAGGGCTTCACCGCCACCGTCGACACCCGCACCCTCGCCGGCATCGCGCACGCGCACGACCTGCCGATGCTGGAGGACCTGGGCAGCGGGTCGCTGATCGACCTCGCCCCGTTCGGACTGCCTCACGAGCCCACGCCCCAGGAGGCACTGGCCGACGGCGCCGACGTGGTCACCTTCAGCGGCGACAAGCTGCTTGGCGGGCCGCAGGCCGGGCTGATTGTCGGACGCAAGGACCTCATTGACCGCATCCGGCGCTGCCCGCTCAAGCGGGCACTGCGCCTCGACAAGATGACCATCGCTGCGCTCGAGGCGACGCTGCGGCTTTACCTCGATCCGGACCGCCTGCGCCAGCGGCTTCCCGCGCTGCGCCTGCTCACCCGCCCGCGCGCCGAGATCCATGCCTGCGCGCTGCGCCTGCAGCCGGCGCTCGCCGCCGTGCTGGGGCCGCGCGCCACGGTCGAGGTCGTGGAATGTTCGAGCCAGATCGGCAGTGGCTCCCTGCCTGTCGACCGGCTGCCCTCGGCGGCACTGGCCATCCGCTTCACCGGGCGCGGCGGCGGTCTCGACCGTCTGGCGGCGCGGCTGCGCGCACTGCCCCGGCCGGTGATCGGGCGCATCCACGATCAGGCGCTGCTGCTCGACCTGCGCTGCCTCGAAGCCGACGGCGAAGCAGCGTTGCTGGCGCAGTTGCCGCAGCTGTCCGGGTGAGCACGCCATGATCGTCGCTACCGCCGGACACATCGACCACGGCAAGACACTGCTGGTCCATCGCCTCACCGGGATCGATACCGACCGGCTGCCGGAGGAAAAGCGCCGCGGCATCTCGATCGACATCGGCTTCGCGCACCTGCGCCTGCCCGACGGCGGCAGCATCGGCTTCATCGACGTGCCCGGACACGAGCGCTTCGTGCGCAACATGCTGGCCGGCGTGTCGGGCATCGACTTCGTGCTGCTGGTGGTGGCCGCAGACGACGGCGTGATGCCGCAGACGCGAGAGCACCTGGCGATTCTCGACCTGCTGGGCGTTCGCGACGGGCTGCTCGTGGTGACCAAGGCCGACCGTGTCCCGGCCGCCCGGGCCGAGGCGGTCATCGCCGAGGTCCGGGCGCTGGTCGCAGGCACCGCGCTGCAGGACGCCCCTGCGATGGCCGTGTCGGCGCTCGGCGGCGAAGGCATCGACGAACTGCGCAGCCGTCTGGTCACGGCACTCGGTGCACAGCGGCAACGGGCGGCAGACGGTCGCCATTTCCGGCTCGCGATCGACCGCTGCTTCACCGTCGCGGGCAGCGGCACCGTCGTCACCGGTACCATTTTCGCCGGCAGCGTCAAGGTCGGCGATTCGCTCTGCCTGTCCCCCTCCGGTGTCGCAGTCAGGGTACGCGGCCTCCAGGTGCAGGGCCGCAGCGTGGAGAAGGCCCGCGCCGGTGCACGCTGCGCGGTGAACCTGTCCGGGGCCGACCTGCAGAAGGACGCCATCGGACGCGGCGAGTGGCTGGTCGCCCCGCCGATCCACGCCCCCACCAGCCGTATCGACGTCCACCTGCGCGCGCTGGCCACCGAATCGCATGCACTGAAGCACTGGACCCCGGTGCACCTGCACCTGGGCACGGTCGACGTGACCGGGCGACTGTCGACGCGGCGCGACCTGTCGATCGCACCGGGCACCGCCGCGGTTGCGCAGGTCGTGCTCGACCAGCCGATCGGTGCGCTGGCCGGCGACCGGTTCATCGTCCGCGACTTCTCTGCGCAGCGCACCATCGGCGGCGGCCACGTGATCGACCCGTTCCCGCCGCCGCGTCGGCGCCGCGTCGCCGAGCGGCAACTCGAACTCACCGCACTCGACGGTGACGCACCGGCCGAGGTGCTGAGGGCCCTGCTGCCGCTGGCGGCCACCGGCGTCGATCTCGCGCTGTTCGAGCGACGCTTCAACCTCACGCCCGAGGCGGCGCGCGACCTCTACGCCGGGAGCGGCCTGGTGTCGCTCGGGCGCGACCTTCGCCTCGGCTTCGAGCCTGCTCGGCTGTCGGCGATGCGCGAGCGGCTGCTGACCGAGGTCCGGAACTTCCACGCAGCCTCTCCCCAGTCCACCGGCATCGAGCTGGGCCAGTTACAGAAGAACGCCGGGCTGTCGCTGCCGGACGAGACCCTGCAGGCGGTCCTGCGCGACGCCGTCCAGGCGCGCGCGCTCGAACTGGTCGGAGGCCTCGCGCGCGTGCCCGGCTTCGACGCGGCCGCCAACAGTGCCGACGAGGCAATGTGGAAGCGCGTTCGGCCGCTGCTGGCGAAGACGCCGAGCGCGCCGCCGCAGGTACGAGAGATCGCCGCGTCGCTCCGGCTCGACGAGAAGGCCCTGCAGGCGATGCTCCAGCGCCGGGTCAAGCGCGGTGAACTGGTGCGCATCGACCCGCAGCGGCTGTACCTGCGCCACGCGATCGTCGCGCTGGCGCGCGTGGCCGAAGCGACCGCGCAGGCAGCCCCTGGCGGGCAGTTCAACGCCGCCCAGTACCGTGACCGCGCGGGCATCGGACGCAGCCTCGCGATCCAGATCCTCGAGCATTTCGACAGCGCCGGCCTGACGCTGCGCGTCGGGGACGCCCGCAAGCTTCGGCGAAAGGTCGCCGACGTGTACCCGGAAGCCGCGGCGTCGGGCACGTGAGATAATCCGCCCGCCACGGAAGGGAAACGTCCCCGGTGGGACGGCCGGACTTCAAACCCGGTGAGGGCTGTGATCCAGTCCTCCGTGCGTTCGACTCGCACTCTCTTCCGCCAACTGCCCGGGCACCGCGACCGGCGATCCGTGCAGATGCGGCTTGACATCGCAGGTCATCGTTCCTAATGTTCTGGAACCATGTCCACTTACGGTGCCAGCACCCGAGGGGAACCGCTGATCCTGGAGGTCGATCCGGCGGGCACGCCGCGCCGATGGCTGCTGCTGGAAGAGGCGATCACCTACCACGCGAAGCATCAGGTGGCGTGGTCGCTGGGCAGCATCGTGCGGACCTTCCACGGCGGCCTGTCGCGCACCACCGGGCAGCGGTCCGAACTGTCCACGGCAAGCATCATCGCGATCAAGGGAGCCGGCGTGCGCCCCGGGGCCTTCGACCGGGAACCGACGCTGGTCAATGCCGCGCTATTCGTGCGCGACCGCCAGGTCTGCGCCTACTGCGCAACCCGGATACGCGAGCGCGAATTGTCCCGCGACCATATCGTGCCGCTGTCGCGCGGCGGCGAGGATCGCTGGATGAATGTGGTCACGGCGTGCCGCGCCTGCAACAGCAAGAAGGACAACCGCACGCCCGAGGCGGCGCGGATGCCACTGCTTTACCTGCCGTACGTACCCAACCGGCATGAACACATGATCCTGCAGAACCGTCGGATCCTCTCCGACCAGATGCAGTACCTGATGGCGCGCGTTCCCCGGCACAGCCGACTGCACGGCTGAAGCCCGACCGCCGGACTTCAGGTACCGTAGCGGACGTTGCTCCTGGCCTCCCGGATCGCGCAGAGCGCGCTGTAGCAGGCAAGCCAGGCGGTCTTGGGGTTCTCCGGGTCGGCCACATTCGCCAGCCGGATCGAGATGTCGCTCGCCTTGCCGCGGATCTCGATGAAGTGGGTGTTGCGCACCAGCGACGGATCCGCGACCACCTTCAGGCGCGTGCGGTCGAAGCCGATGCCGGCCAGCGCCAGCCCTGCCGCGATGTTCACGTTGGCCGGGAAGTGCCCTGCCCCTTCGCGCACCGGGCCGTCATAGAGCACCGTGGCCTCGCGCAGGCCGGCCAGGTCGATGCCCAGTCCCTCGACGTAGGGGATGCCCTTCCAGGCGATCGGCGGCTTGGTCACGGCGATCGACGCCTCGTCGACCCCGGCCAGCGCCATCGTCTTCAGCCCGTCGAGACCGCAGATGCCACCGGAGGGCACATACAGCAGACCGCCAGAGGCGCGCGCAGCCGACTCGAGCCGGCCGCGCAGTGCGTCATCGGCCAGTGCGCCACACGAGAGCACGACCAGCGCCAGCCCGCGCTGGAGCACCGCTTCGGCATGCAGGCGCACCGCCTCATGGCCCGCGGCCTCGACCACCACGTCGGGCCGCGTGGCCAGCAGTGCGTCGAGATCGGTCACGAAGGCGCACCCGTTGGACTCCGCGAGAGGTCGTCCGCGCGAATCCATGCTCCTGCCCATCAGCGCCACGACCTGGACCGGGCCAAGCGTGCCGCGCTGCGTATGTTCGAGCGCGATGCGCGCGATGCTGCCTGCCCCGATGATCGCCACCCGCATGTGTCTGCTCCTTGAAGCCGGCGCGCGCGCGGATACCCGAGCGGTCGCCGAAGGGCTGCAAGTGTGCCATGCTCCGCGCCGAACGAGGCGCGAGGTCGCCGCGCCTCGCACCACCGATCGAGACAGGGAGCGCATCAGCATGGCGGGAGGTCACGCGATGAACGACAGCACCACGGGAAAGACCTCACGGAGCGCACGGACCCGGGCCTGCGTCCGCGCAGCGACTGCGGGCGTACTGGCGGTGCTGGCCGGCACGCCTGCGCTCGCAGCAGCGCAGGCGGGCAGCGAATCGTCCTATCCGGACCGACCGATACGGATGGTCGTGCCATTCCCGCCTGGCGGCATCAACGACCTGGTGGCGCGCATCGTCGGCCAGAGCCTGGGCGACCAGCTGCGCCAGCCGCTGATCATCGACAACCGGGCCGGCGCCGGCGGGACACTCGGCCTGGGCATCGCCGCGCGTGCGAATCCGGACGGCTACACCCTCGCCTTCGGTGCCACCAGCACCGTCGCGGTGAGCCCCGCCCTGTACCGCAACCTCCCCTACGACCCGGTGAAGGCGTTCGCACCGATCGCGCCGCTGGCCGAGGTGCCCAGCGTCGTGCTGGTCACCCCGTCCCTGGCCGCCGGCTCGATGAAGGAGCTGCTGGCGCTCGCGCGGGCAAAGCCCGGGGCGCTCAACTACGCCTCCGCCGGTGCAGGCACGTCCCAGCACATGGGTACCGAACTCCTGAAGGCGATGACGAAGGTCGACATGGTGCACGTGCCCTACAAGGGCGGCGCCGCCGCGATGGGCGACCTGCTCGGTGGCCAGGTACAGTTGCTGATTGAACCGCTCCCTACCGCACTGCCGCACATCCGCTCGGGCAAGGTGCGGGCTCTGGCGGTGACCTCGCCCGCGCGCCTGGCCATCCTCCAGGACCTGCCCACCGTGGCAGACGCGGCCGGCCTGCCCCGCTACGAACTCATGATCTGGTTCGGACTGCTGGCCCCGGCGAACACGCCACGGCCGATCGTCCAGCGGCTCAACCAGGAAGTGGTGAAGGCCGTCGCGTCCCCGGAGGTGCGCGAGCGCTTCGCCCAGCAGGGCGCGACGTCCGCAGCACCGCAGACCCCGGAGCAGTTCGGCGCGTTCATCCGGCGGGAGATCACCCGCTGGGCCGAGGTGGCACGGGTGTCGGGCGCGAAGGTGGAGTGAACCGCTCCAGCCTCGGCGCTGCTCAGCGCGGCGCCGTCGGCGAGCGATCGCGCTGGGTAGCCGCGATCGCGTGCCAGCGCGACTCGCCTGCCCAGTCCTCGACCGGCACCGGAAGGCGACGGGACCAGTTCGGATGCTCGACGGTGGTGCCCGGCAGGTTCGTCGCATCGACGAGTTCGAACACATCTTCGGGGTTGACCATCGCGAGCATCGAACCGGTGCGCGCCAGATAGGCGTGCACCGCCGCCACCAGCGGCGCTGGCAGCGTCGGGTGGCTGCCCGGGTCGGTCGACAGGCCTTCGGGCAGCAGCCCGGCGTCGGCCAAGGCACGCAGCAGCGCCCATCGGGCCTGCGACCGGTCGGCGGAGAAGCGGTGATGCTGGTCGGCATCGAGCAGCCCGAGCTGCAGCCGCTGCCCTAGATCGTCGCCCGCCCACCAGCCCTGCAGTGGCGAGAGATCATGGCTGCCGACCGATGCGAGCGCCAGGCGCGGCCAGTCCTGCGGCGGCCGGAAGTGGTCAGGGCCGTCGCGTTCAAAGACCAGCAGCCGATAGGAGAGCACGTCCGCGGCGGAGAGTCCCTCCCGCACCGCGGGCGGAACCGTACCGAGGTCCTCGCCGATCACCATGCAGCCGTGGCGCACGCTCTCGATGCGCAACGTTGCCAGCATCGCATCGAACGGATAGTCGACATAGGCGCCGGCCGCTGGCCCCGGCCCGGGCGGGATCCAGAACAGGCGCATCAGCGCCATCACGTGGTCGAGGCGCAGCGCGTCGAACCGCGCCATGCTGGCCGCCAGCACGGCACGGAACGCCTCGCAGCCATCGGCCGCCAGCCGGTCGGGACGCAGCGGCGGCAATCCCCAGTCCTGTCCCTGCAGGTTGAAATCGTCGGGAGGACAGCCCGCGCTGATCGACAGCGCATGGGCATCCTGTGCCGCCCAGACCTCGGAGCCACCCCGGTCGGCACCGAGGGCGAGGTCGCCGTACAACAGCACACCGGCCGCGGCGGCCGCCGTACGCGTCTGCTGCCATTGGCGGGACGCCTGCCACTCGAGGAATGCATGGAAGCCGACCTCGTGCGCATGCTCCTGCTGCCACCGCTCGACGGCTGCGCCGGCGGGATCGCGCAGCGGCGCAGGCCAGCAGGGCCAGCCCCA
>CANHBC010000005.1 GCA_947458835.1 Betaproteobacteria bacterium
CGAGCCGCCGCTGCCGGTCCCGGTGCCAGCTTCTGCGCCCGCGGCGGTGGTGCCGCCGGCACTCGCGCCGCGCCGGCTGTCGGTCAGTGCCTACCAGTCACTGGTCGACTGCCCCTACCGCTTCCATGCGCAGTTCCTGCTCGGGCTGCGGCTCGCGGAGGAGGTGACTGAAGCACTCGAGAAGTCGGACTTCGGTGAGGCGGTCCACGGCATCCTGGCGCGCTTCCATGCCGACGTACCGAGCGTCACCGACCTGGGCGAGGCGGTTGCGATCGAGCGCCTGCAGGCCCTGTCGCAGGCGCATTTCGCCCATGCGATGGCACGCAACTTCCTCGACCGTGCGTGGCTGCTGCGCTGGATGGCGCATATCCCCGCATACATCGAATGGCAGGTCGCACGCGAGGCCGAGGGCTGGCAGGTCGCCGAGTGCGAGGCCGATCGCACGCTGCGGATCGAGACACCGGCAGGCCGCCCGCTCGAACTGCGCGGACGGCTGGACCGTATCGACCGCCGGCCGGATGGCGCGGGTGGGCAGGTGCTGTCGGTGGTTGACTACAAGGCGCAGGCGGCCAGCGACCTGCGCAAGCGGGCCGCCGATCCGTCGGAGCATGTGCAGCTGCCGTGCTACGTGCCGCTGGCGGGTACGGACACGGTGCAGACGCTGTTCCTGTCGATCCAGGGCGAGGCGGTGTCCTCACAGCCCGGTCCTGGCGACCCACGTCCGGCCGCGCGGGCGAACCTGCAGCGGCTGGGCCGCCTGGTCGACCGCATCCACGACGGGACCCCGATGCCGGCCAACGGCATCGAGGCGACCTGCAGCCACTGCGACATCCGCGGACTGTGCCGGCGCGACCACTGGTCGGCGCCGGCCGGAGGCGAGGCGCGATGACCGGGCAGCAGGCACTGGTGAGCACGGCCCTGGACCCGCGGCGCTCGGTGGTCGTCTCGGCGTGCGCGGGCAGCGGCAAGACCTGGCTGCTGGTGTCGCGCATCTTCCGCCTGCTGCTCGACGGGGCCGAACCGTCGTCCATCCTGGCGATCACCTTCACCCGCAAGGCAGCGCAGGAGATGACCGCACGCCTCGACCGCCTGCTGGAAGAAGCGGCGATGGCCGACGACGGCCGGCTCGACCAGCTGCTGCAGGAGCGAGACGTCACGCTGCCCCCCGATGCCCCCGCGCGGACGGCGCTGCGCGAGCGAGCGCGCTGCCTGTTCGAACGGGTGCTGGTCGCCCAGCCGCCGCTGACCATTTCCACGTTCCATGGCTGGTTCATGCAGCTGGTCCAGCGGGCACCGCTCGAGGCCGGTACGCTGTCCGGGCATTCGCTGACCGAGGAGGGCAGCGCGCTGGTCGCCGAGGCGATGCGCCGCTTCGGCGTGAAGGCGTCGCGCACGCCGGTACTGACCGAGGCGCTGGACCGGCTGTTCGAACGCTGCGGGCTCGAATCGACGCGGGCGCTGCTGCGCTCGTTCATCGACCAGCGGGCGTCCTGGTGGGCGATGACCCGCGGTGAACCGGAACCCCTGCAGGCGGTCATTGCCACGCTGGCCGGCGCGTTGCCGGCGCCGCTGCGCGACGATCCGTCCCTCGATCTGCCGCTGCAGGCGCGTGGCGACGGCCCGCTGCTGCGCGACCTCGAGGCCTTCCGGGTGCTGCTGTCGACCAACAACCCGACCGCGACCGACCTGGAGCGTGCCGCGCGGCTGGAGGCGGCCGCCGCGACCGCCGACCCGCGGCGCTGGCACCAGTGCGTGCGATCGGCTTTCTACACGGACAAGGGCAAGGGCAAGCCGTTCTCCTGCAAGTCGACCGAAGCCCGGCGCAAGCGCCTCGGCGCGGAGGGGGAGGCGCGCTTCATCGATCTGTTCGAATCGATTACCGGGCAGCTCGATCGGCTGGCGGGGCTGCTACGCGAACAGGCGGCCTTCCACCTCGACGTGGCGGCGTTCACCTGCGCGGTGGAATTGCTGTCGCAGTTCGATGCGGTCAAGCAGCAGCGGCAGGCGGTCGACTTCAACGACCTCGAACAGCAGGCCTGCCTGCTGCTGACCGACGAGGACCATGCGGCCGGCTTGCATGCGCGCCTCGATGCCCGCTACCGGCACCTGCTGCTCGACGAGTTCCAGGATACCAATCCGCTGCAGTGGATGGCGCTGCGTGCCTGGCTCGACGCCGCCCAGGCAGCGGGTGAGAAGCCCACCGTGTTCCTGGTCGGCGACCCGAAGCAGTCGATCTACCGATTCCGCGGCGCCGAGGCACTGCTGTTCGATGCTGCCCGCGACTTCCTGCAGGTGCATTTCGATGCACGCCTGCTGGACCAGGACTGCTCGCGCCGCTGCAGTGCGCCGGTGATCGACCTGGTCAACGCGCTGTTTGACGGCAACCCGGCGTTCGCCGGCTTTCGCACGCACGAGCCGTTCGACCGTGCGAAGGACGGTTGCATCGAGGTGCTGCCCCTGGTCGGCGCTCGCGAGCGGCGGCCGCGCGCGAGCGCCGATGAAGATGATGCGGACGATCCGGCCGAGGGTGTCGGACCACTGCGCGACGCGCTCGACGCCCCGCGCGCCGAGGAAGAGGATCTGCGGGTGGCGCTCGAGGCTGCGCAACTGGTCGAGGGGCTGCGCCGCTGGCTGGGGCACGCGGTGATCGGCGACGACGGCCAGCCGAGGCCGGCGCGCTGGCGCGACATGCTCGTGCTGGTACGCACGCGCACCCGGCTCGAGGCCTACGAGCGTGCGCTGCGCGATGCCGGCATCCCGTGCAGCAGCTCGCGCCAGGGCGGGCTGCTCGACACGCTCGAGGTGCGCGACATGGTGGCGCTGCTGCGCGTGCTGGTCGCGCCCGGGGACGGACTGGCGCTGGCCCATGCGCTGCGCTCACCGGTGTTCTCGCTGTCCGATGCCGAACTGGTCGAGATCGTGGCCGAGGGTGCCGTGCCGCAGGTCGATGGCGGCGTCCGACCGTGCGCGCCGCACGAACTGCACCAGCGGCTGCAGGCGCGCGCCGGCGTGCCCGATGCGGGCCCGGCCGTGCGCCGCGCGGCCCGGCTGCTCGAGCGATGGTCATCTCTCGCCGCCACGCGCCCGGTGCACGACCTGCTCGATGCGATCTACTTCGATGCCGACGTGCTGGCACGCTACCGCGGCGCCGTGCCTGCCGCGGCAGCAGGTGCGGTGGAGGCCAACCTGCTGGCGCTGCTCGAGCATGCGCTCTCGGCCGATGCGGGGCGCTTCCCGACGCTGGCGCGTTTCGTCGATGAACTCGACGAACTCGCCGGTCGGCCGGCGCAGGAGGCGCTGGACGAACCCGCGACCGATGCCGGCGACGCGGTTCGATTCATGACGATCCACGGCGCGAAGGGGCTGGAGGCGCCGATCGTCTGGCTGCTCGATACGGCCTCGCGTGGCCAGTCCGCGCGTGGCTACCAGTCGCTGGTGGAATGGCCCGCCGATGCCGCCGGTCCGTCGCATTTCTCGTTCTGGACGCGCGAGGCCGCGCTGTCGGAGTGCCAGCGTGCGGTGTCTGACCGCGCGAAGGCGCGGGCTGCGCGCGAAGAGCTCAACCTGCTCTACGTGGCGGTCACCCGCGCGAGGCAGGTGCTGGTGGTCAGTGGCCACCATCGCAACGGCGCCGACGGCGGCTGGCACGCGAGGCTGCGCGAGGTGGTGCTGCGGCTTCGTAATGAGGCTTCCGACCCTGGGGGCATCCTGTCCCACGGTCCCGGGCTGCCGCCGGCCGCGCCGCTGGCCAGCGGCGATCCGGCCGCGCCATCGCATGCCACGGCCTGGTCTCCGCTCGACCCGGAAGACGCACCGACGCCCGATCCGCGGATGAACTGGCCGCTGCCCGTCGCCCCCGCGCCTGCGGTCGCGCCGGTCCTCAACCGGGCCGGCATGCGCTACGGCGACTGGTTCCACGCACTGATGGAGCGGCTCACTGAGTCGTCGGCGATGGTCGAGCCGCTGCCCGGCGCCTCGATGGCTGCGCGGCTTGCGCGCCTGGATGCCGCGCAGCGCGAGCGGATGCGCGAGGCCATCGGCATCGATGCCGATGCCGTCGCCAGCCTCTGGAAGCAGGCGCTGTGCGTGCTCGGCAGTCCGGCGCTCGCCCGCTTCTTCGATCCAGCGCTGTTCCGTCGCGCCCGCAACGAGGTGGCCTACCTTGACGCCACGGGCGCGCTGCGCCGGGTCGATCGCCTGGTCGAGTTCGACGACGAGGTCTGGGTCATCGACTACAAGACCGGCGACCCGGCCGCGATGGCGCCGTGGCTCGATGGCTATCTCGCGCAGGTGGCCGGCTATGCGGTGGCGATGGCCGGGCTGCATCCGGGTCGCTCTGTCCACGCCGGACTGGTGTTCGGAGACGGCACGATGGTGCGCTGGGTGCCTCCCGTATAATCGGCGGCACCTTCCTGAGCCGACCATGCCCGCCATCGAACCCGCCGCGCCGATCGTGCTCAACGTGCTGGGATGCGGCAAGGCAGGGCGCTCGATCGTACGCCTGCTGCACGAACGCGGCCTGTGTACCGTCGGTGGCATCGCGAATCGCTCCCTGGACAGTGCGGTCGCCGCCAGCGCGTTCATCGGCGCGGGCATGCCTTGCACCGATGTCGGTGCGATGGCGCCGGCCGGACTGTGGCTGGTCGGCACCAGTGACGACTCGATCGCAGCCATCGCGGCGGCGCTCGCGGCCAGCGGACGCCTGCGTGCGGGCGATGTCGTGTTCCACCTGAGCGGCGCCACCAGTTCGGCCGCCCTCGCTCCCTGCGCCAGCGCGGGTGCCGCGATCGCCAGCGTGCACCCGGTCAAGAACTTCAGCGACCCTGAAGCGAGCGTGCGCAGCTTCGCAGGCACCTGGTGCGGCTGCGAAGGCGATGCCGCCGCGCTCGCGCTGCTGCAGCCGGCGTTCGCAGGCCTGGGTGCCCGGCTGTTCCCGATCGACCCGCGCTACAAGGCGCTGTACCACGGCGGCGGCGCCTTCGCCTGCAACTTCGTGCCGGTGCTGGTCGAACTGGCGCTGCGCTGTGAAGAGCGCGCCGGGATACCGCGCGCGGTCGCGCTCGAGATGTTCGAGCCGATCGCGCGCGAGACGCTCGACGCGGTGTTCCGCCAGGGCATCGCGCCGGCGGTGGCCGGGCCGATCTCGCGTGGCGACGCCGGCACCGTCGCGCGCCACCTGGCGGCGATGCGTGCATGGGATCCCGCCGTCGCCGATGTCTACGTGCGGCTCGGCCAGGTCGCCCTCGAACTCGTGGGCTCGCTCGGTCGGGTCGATGTCGACCGGATCGAGGCCACGCGCATCGCGATGCTGTCGCCGGCCGGCGCGGCCGCATGTACCGTCCCCCAGGAACCGACCCGATGAACGACAAACGTCCGTCCCCGACCCTGCCGGATGCCGCCGCCGACGCGCTGCGCAACCGTGTCCTGCAGGCGATCGCCGACAACCGCACTCCCGGCCTGCATTTCGTCGGCCACCTGATGGGCACGAACTGGGACGAGGTCACGGCGGCGCAGGCGCGGCTGTCCATCGAGGTCGCGCCGCAGGTCGCGGACGCCGATGGCGAAGCCAACCTGGTGGTGGTCACGACCCTGGTCGACATGGCGCTGGCCAATGCGATCCGTGCGCGCCTGTCGATGGAATCGGGCATGCGCCTGGGGACGGTCAGCCTGCACATCGCGTTCACCGGCGTGCCGCTCGCCGGATGCCTGGAGGCGGTGGCGCACTGTGAGGGCTGGGTCGAGGGCGCATTGACGCGGCAGGGCATCGCACACTGCCGACTCAGCGCCGGCGGGCGTGTCGCCGCGATCGCCTCCGGGACGTTCATGGAACTGCCGCCGCCGGTCGGGGTGACCCTGGCGCCGCTGCCGTGGCAGCCGGGGGGGCGCCCGCCCGGTGACACGATCGCCCTGCGCGACCTCGACGCGCGCGAACGCGGCATCTGGAAACGCGCCGACGAAGCGATCCGGCGGGCCGATGGTCGCACCGGTTTCATCGAGCACCTGTTCGCGCAGTTCGCGGTACCGGACGGCGCCGGGCGGGCGCATTGCCGGATGCCGATGGGGCTGCACGCCGGCAACCGCGTCGGCCACGCCCAGGGCGGGGTGACCTTCGCGCTCGCGGCACGCACGGCCTGCGCAGCCGCGCCCGCTGGCCACCGGCTGGTCGAGGCCTCGGCCTGGTACCTCAGTCCCGGCGAGGGGCGGTCGCTGAAGGCGGCCGCGAAGGTGAGCCGTGCCGGGCGCCGCCTGTCGGTGGTCGATACCGTCGTCAGCGGCAAGGGCAACAGCCGCACCCTCGAGATGGTGTCGTCGCATTGTGCCTGCGAGGTGCCGTCCGCCGGCTGAATGGGACAGCCGCGGGGCACCGGCCGGCGAATGCTGGCCGCGCGGCGCAGGAAGTGGCACGATAGACCATGGACTCGCTACGCGCCTACATCGATCGCTTCACCGCCGACACGCTCGACCGCTGCACCCGATGCGGACGCTGCTTCGAGGCCTGTCCGATGACTGCCTATGCACCAGGCCTGGCCGGGGCTTCCCCTTCTGCCGTGGTCGAGGGGCTGCTGCCGCTGCTGCAGGGCGGGCAGGGCAGCGAAGCGGCGGTCTCGTGGGTCAAGGTCTGCACCCAGTCGTCGCGCTGCACCGAGGCCTGCCCGGAAGGCATCAACGCGATGCTGATGGTGCGCGTCGCGCGCATGGGTGCGCTCGGGTCGCTGGGTGCCGAGGCGCAGATGAAGCCCACCGAGGACCCGCTGTTCTTCCGCAAGATCGAGGCGTTCGCCGCCACGCAGCTCGCCCCTGACGAGATCCAGCAGTGGCATCGTGCGGGCCCCCAGGAGCGCAAGGCATCATGAGTGACAGGGTAGTGTTCTGGTACGGCTGCAACGTGGTTCGCCACGGCGACATCATCCACGGCTCGATCGAGATCCTGCGCGCGATCGGCCTGGAGGTGGCACCGGTCGGCGGCCCCGGCTACTGCTGCGGCACGTCGAAGGACGCAAACCTGCGCGCCGCCGATGGCATGGCGCAGCGCACGGTCGGGAAGTTCAACGACCTCACCCTGCGCCTGGTCGAGGATCGCCCGGCGGACCCGGCGGCGACCGGTTCGCCCGCGGTAGCGCCGGCGTCGGTGGTCACCTGGTGCCCCTCGTGCCATCGGCACATGAACCAGTTCATGGAAGGCTACACCGACCCGCAGTTCCCGATGTCGCACTTCACCCAGGTCGTCCACGCCGCGCGCGAGCGCCTGCGCGAACGGCTGGTGCATCCGGTGAACCGGCGCGTCGTCCTGCACCGGCATTTCGGTTTCCGCGAGGTCGACGTGAACCCGCTGGTCGAGGACCTCCTGCGGCTGGTGCCCGGCCTCGAGCTGGTCGACAGTGACGTCGCGGTGCCGGGTCACATGTGTTCGGCGCTGGCTTCGGTGCCCGCGGCGCTGAAGGACGTCACGCGCGGGGTCTGCGACCTGGCGCGCGAGGCGCGTGCGGACACGGTGGTCACCGTGTTCCACTCCTGCCAGCGCATGCTGTGTGCCCTCGAGGCGAGCGAGCCGTTCGCGGTGGTGAACTACGTGTCGCTGCTGTGCGAGGCGATGGGTCTGCCGCTGCAGGACGAATACAAGGCGTGGAAGCTCGCCGGCAGCGAGGCGGCGGTGCTCGAGTGCATCGGCGCCGAGCGCGTGGCACAGTTGGGCGAGACCTTCGTGCGCGAGCAACTGGTGCCGGAACTGCTGCGTCCGCCCCAGAAGTAGTACCGGGCGTACGTTCAGCGTTGCTGACGGGGTGCCGTCGGCGGACTGTCCATTCCCTCGATGCCGGGCGTGCCTTCGGGCATGCCGCGTGCGGGTACGTCGCACCGACACGGGCGAGAGGAGACGACGATGATCAGGCTGTTGACCGGACTGGCCGTGCTGGCCGCGGGGGCGGCGACGCTGGTGATGGGCGGTGCCCGCATCCGTTCGGAGCGAACGCTGGAGCACGAGACTGCACTGGCCCGCTGGGAAGACGACGGCGGACCACCGGCGGGCGTGCCGCAGGGCGTGGGCGCCACTGATCCGTCTGGCATGAGCGCGGACTGGCCCCGATCCGGCGCTGCCGGCACGGACGGCTGACGCGTCCTGGCGGTGCCTGCAGTCCTGGACTCGGTGGCGTCTGGACCAGAGGCGGCGACTTCGGCGCAGGCAAGGGGTCTGCGGGAGCGCGCTGTCGGGCGCAGCGTAGCGCAGTCACGGACGGCAAGGGCGGGATGTGGGCCTTTGTTCATTCTGGCCCTCCCGCCGAGGCATGGCCGCGGTCGATCGGTGCGGGGGCAGGACTGTGGGCGTGTCCGCCGCCCACCGGCAGGCGCCCGCGTCGCCCGCGGGGCGCCTCGTATTCGCGCAGTCGGTTGCAGAGCGTTTTCAGGCTTACGGCGAGGGCCGCCGCCGTACGCTCGCGGCGCCCACCGAAACGCGCCAGCGTGGCGAGCATCACCTGCCGCTCGATGTCCGCCAGGTCGGTACCCACTTCGAAGGCCAGGTGCAGGGGATCCTCCCCGGTCCCCGGGCCGGATGCGAGGACGCCGTGTGGCTCCTCGACCTGCGGTGCGCCGGGCACGTCCGTTGCCTGCGTAAGGACGGGCAGGGGTTGCCGAGCCGCGCGACCCCGTCGATCGACACCACTGGAGATCCAACATGAACACCACGTCCGACAGTGTCAGCATGACCAACAACGACAGAGACCCGGCCATCGCGCGTACCGCAGCGAAGGCGCACGAGACGGTGGACCGTGTCGCAGCTTCCGTGACACCCGTGATCGACCGCGTACGGTCCAGCGCTGAGGATGCCACCCACCAGTTGCAGGCGCGGGCGCACGACCTGATGGAGACGCGCGACCAGTGGCTCGACGACATGCGTGTGTACGTTAAGGAACGGCCATTGACGACCATCGGCGTGACCGCCGTGGTGGCCTTGCTGCTCGGTCGCTTCTGGGCGAGATAGTGGACGCCGCCGGTGCATCCGGCGCGAGGCCGGAGACCGCGCGAGATCCGCGTTCGATGAGCTGGAAGCGCGCGATCGACGACGTGTTGGGCAGCCTCGGCGTGGCCGCTGGCGCGCGCATGCGCGTGCTGCGACTGGAAGCCCGGCGCGCGAGGCGCCTTTCGGTTATTGCCCTGCTCTCGGGGGCGGTTGCCGCGCTGATGATCCTGACTGCCTGGTTCGCGCTGGTCGGCGCGATCGTCACCTGGGCCGTCGCCGCTGGCTTCCGATGGCCCTGGGTCCTGCTCGCGGTGGCGGTGGCCTGCCTGCTGCTCGGCTGGATCGGCGTGCGCAGTGCGCGCGCGGCGGCGGTCGCCATCCGCTTTGACGGGACCGCTCGTGCGCTGTGCGCTTCGGCGGCGCGAAGCGCGCCGACAACCGAGGCATCGCGATGAGCGTGGCCGATCCGATGTTCGACCGTGAACTGCGTGAGGCTCTGCTGGAGGTCTACCAGGCCGATACCGCGCTGCGCGGCCGCCTCGATCGCCTGCGTGCCCATGCGCGCCGTCCGGCCAGCTATGCCGCGCCGATGGTGGCGTTGGGCGGCCTGGTCGCGTTCAGGCTGGCGCGACGGTTGTTCCGTCGCCCCCGGCGCGTGGCCACGAGCAGCTCAGCCGCGCCAGCGAAGGCGGGCCTGGCCGCGCTGCTGTTGAGGCTGTCGCTGCCGGCCGTCGTTGGCTTCGCTCGAGAGCATGCCGGCAACGGGCGGCGCGGTGTAACACCGGCTCGGCCGGGATTCGCCGGGCCCGGCGCGGGCGCCCCCGCCGCGCGGGCACGTCCACTGCCCAGGGTGTCAGGCAGTCTCCATCGTGGGCGCTTCGCCGGCCGCTGGTTCGAGGTGGCGAGCCTCGACGGTCAACGCGATGCACCTGTACCGTCCGGCGGGAGCGCCGGTGGCAGCAGGGTGGCGGCGATGCCCTCGCTGGTCTTCGTCCCGGTGCCTGACGGCTTCGATGTCGAATACAGCACACCGGTGGTGGATGTGCACGGGGGAAACCGCGTGCACACCCGCCGCGGCGTACTTCGTCCGACCGATCCGTCCGGGCGAGCTTCTGAACTGTCTCTGTCGTGGGCCCCCGCGTGGGCCCGATGGTTGCCTGTGACCTGGAGCGACTACTGGGTGCTCGAGATCGACGCCGGCTATACGTTCGCCCTGATCGGCGATCGGGACCGAACCTCGCTGTGGCTGCTGTCGCGAACGCCGGTCATCGACGAGCAGGCATTCGGGCAGTTGCTGCGGACGGCAGGCGAGGAAGGCTACCCGGTGGAACACCTCCGGCGCCGGTGATCGGCCCGGCGATCGCCAGGCCGAGTCCGGGTGCCGCGATGGCGGTGCCGACCTCCACGACCGCGACCGCGCCCACGACGGCACCCGGCACGCCGACGCCCTCGGCCGCCTTCCAGCCCAGATCGATCTAGAGCGTGCCTTCGCTGGTGAAGTACCGCTTGCGTGTCTCGTCCGATATCACGACGTTCCCGTCGTCCTTGTCATGGCCGTGTGCACTCTGGTGAGACAACGCGCGTTCGGCGCTGTCGCGATCGGGGAAGGCCCCGATGAACATGCGTCGGCTGGAATCCATGGTCATGGAAGTCTCCTGTCCGTTCATCGAAGCGGATTGCTTCGTCGGAGGCGTTCGCCATCAGACGGCGGACCGCGGCACCGACCTGCACCGGTGCCGGGCATGGTGATTGCGCCCTCGTGGTGCTCTATCTGCGCGAGGCATCGAAATGGCCTTTATCGTGTGGCTCGTCATCGGTGGCCTCGTCGGCTGGATAGCCAGCCTCATCATGAAGACGGACCTGAAGCAGGGTCTGTTGCTCAACGTGGTGGTCGGCAGTTTCGGCGCGGTGCTGGGTGGCTGGGTGATCGGGCCGCTGCTCGGCCTAGGGTCCTTCAATCAGTCGGGCTACAGCCTGGCTTCGATCTCGGTGTCTGTCCTGGGCGCGATGATCCTGCTCGCCCTGGTCAGCCTGGTGCGGCGGCCGAGCGCGCGGTAGCCCGTCGGTCAGGGCCCGCGCGGAATGCGAGGTCAGCCACGCCCGCCTGGCGCGGTCGTGCTGCCTGGGTCGTGGCTGCCTGTCCGTGCGAGGACGTCGGTGGACGATACCGGGTAGAGGTAGCGTACCTCGCCGCGGTCGATCAGCAGGCGCTTGAGTACCGGTACCGAGGCGGGATCCGACGGTGCTGAGTCGCATCTCCCTGAACGGCGATCGTCGCTCGCCGTCTCCAGCGCAACGCGTGCGCCGCTCAGTTCCAGACCCTCGATCACTGAAGGAGGGATCACGGCTCGGGTCTGGTGCGATGTCGGGCGTTCGCGATGCCTCGGGCAGCGGGTCCGGCGCGAGCGGCAGGACGGACTGCGGTTCGAGCGGAACCCCTGGCGGGGCGACCGGCAGCGGCAGGTGCTGAGTCCTTGGGGGTGGTCCGCGACGGATATCGCGGATCGGCCCACGGGCCAGCGCAGGCGAGCCGGTCAGATGGAAGTGTCGGCCGGTTCCACCGCACCCAGCGGCTCGAGGTCCGGGCGCCACGCGGTCATGCGAATGGCACCGAACAGCGTCGCAAAGGCCACGTCCGCCGCATCGCGTGCCGTGCCGATCCGGATGAAGTCCGCTTCCGGGGCGAGCCGTGTCGGATCGAACAGGATCCAGCCGTGCCCGAGCCACGCCTCGAAGATCGCATGGAAGTCCGGAGGCGGGTCCTCGAAGTGCGCGTAGCCGGTGACCAGCCGGGCTGGAATGTTCAGCGCGCGGCAGAAGGCGATGCAGACATGCGCGAAGTCGCGACAGACACCGGCGCGGTTGAGCAGCACGTCGCGTGCGGTCGTGCTGCCATCGGTGGTGCCGACCTGGTAGGTGATGTTGTCACGCGTCCAGTCGATGATCGAGACCACCCGACCGTACCCCGGCGCAACATGGCCGAACAGACGCATCGCCAGCTTCATGAGCACGTCGGACTCGACATACCGGCTGGGATAGATGTACGGCAGCACGTCCAGCGGCAGGGTCCTCACGGGTGCTTCGGGTTCGTTGCCGGTGGGGACCGGGCGCGGCTGCCGCCGCACGACGGCGCGGTATTGGATGCGCAGCGGGCCCAGTCCGGCATCGACGCGGACGAACCGGTTTCCGGTGCCCGGATCGGTGAAGCGGTCCAGCCTTGCCGGGGGCTCCACCACCAGCGTCTCGGACTCGACCTGCTGCCCCATGCCGCGCACGGCCTCGATGTTGAAGATCAGGTCCGCGGGCAGGGCATCGACCTGATAGGTCAGTTCACAGTCGACTCGGTGGCGGTGCATGATGCCGCCGAGGGCGCAATCCGCGTTCCCGAAACCGGCGGCAGGCGGTCGCGGTATTCGTGTACCAGTGCGTCGATCAGTTCCATTTTCTCCGCGGCGACGCCGGTCAGCACGAACGGGTAGGCATCGGCGGTGCCGAGCGAGCGCGACAGTTCGTTGGCCAACTCCGCCAGCGGCAGCCAGCGCTGGATCATCACGCCGAAGCGGGATCGATCCTTCCGGCCTCGCCGGGTGCGCGGGCGGCCTGCAGCGGCCGGCTCTACGCCGGCCTCGGACGCCGACTGCAGCGTGTCCCGGATCAACAGGTAGTGCGCCCAGGTCTCCGCCCAGTCCTCCTGGGGGTGGGCCGTCGCATAGGTGCTGATGAACTGCCCGGGATCGGCCCTGCCGGCGGCCTGCCCTGCATAGTAGGCCGCCAGCGATACGTCGTAGTCCGAGTCCATGTCGCCGAAGCGGTCCTTTATGCGCCACTCGATCTCTGCGTTTGCGCTCGCGCGCAGGCGGTCGAGGTAGTAGTGCCCGCTCTCGTGGCGGAAATGTCCGAGCAGCGACCGGTAGGGCTCGCCCATCCCGGTGCGGATGCGCTCCCGTTCAACGTCGTCCGCCTCGAGGATGTTGATGCTGATCGTGCCCCCGTTGTGCGCGGTCATGAACCGATGGCCGGGCTCGATGTCGGCGCCGAAGGCGAACTCCAGGCCATCGGGCGACTCCGACTTCGGGACCGGTCGCAGGCGCAGGTCAGCCAGGGTGAACAGCAACCGGCGCTTCGCGGCCTCGAGCCGTCGCCAGTACTCGACATGACGCGCCACCGAGAGCGAGGGGATCTGCTGCGTGAAGCGGCAGGCGCGGCACAGCGTCCCTGCCTGGTCTTCTTCCAGGATACCGTTGCAGACCGCATGCTCGACCGCGTTGCTGCACAGGCGCCAGGCGGGACCCTCGGGCGCCCTGACGTCGACCCATCGGCCTGCGTCGCGCGCCTCCAGTGCAGCCAGATGCATCAGGTCGGGCAGCAGCGCCAGGCGCGCCCCGCAGGCGAGGCACGCCCAGTTGTCGAAGTACACCCGGCTGCCGCAGCGGCCGCACCGCTGGCGCAACATCGACGTACGCCGCCGGTCAGGCCGCCAGTGCCGCCGACGAGGACAGCCGGCGCACCTCGACCGAGGGGATCTGCATCGAGTCCCGGTACTTCGAAACCGTCCTGCGCGCGATGACGATACCCTTGTCGGCGAGGGTCCGTGCCACCTTCACGTCGGAGAGCGGATGCCGCGGATCCTCGGCGGTGATGATCTGCCGGATCAGCGCCCGGACTGCCCGCGCGGAACACGCATGGCCGTCCGATTCCACGTGGCTGCTGAAGAAGTACTTCAGTTCGATCAGCCCGCGCGGGGTCATCATGTACTTGTTCGATGTCACGCGCGACACGGTCGACTCGTGCATGCCGAGCGTGTCGGCGATCTCGCGCAGGACCATCGGTCGCATCGCGATGTCGCCGTGTTCGAAGAATCGGCTCTGGCGGTCGACGATGGCCTGTGCCACGCGCAGGATCGTGCGGAAGCGCTGGTTGACGTTACGTACGAACCAGCGTGCCTCCTGCAGGTGGTGTCCGATCGGCGATGAACCCGAGCCCCGCTGCTCGCGCACCATCGAGGCGAACGACTGGTTGAGGTGGATGCGCGGCACCACCTCGGGGTTGATCCGGGCCACCCACTTGCCTCCGATCTTGCGCACCTGCACGTCGGCCACGACGTAGTCGGTGCGCTCGGGGCCGAAGATCGATCCCGGTTTCGGCGAACAGGCGCGTACGAGCTGGTATGCGGCGGCCAGTTCGCAGTCGATGCAGCCCAGGGTGCGCAGCAGCCTGGGCGTATCCGGCGTGACCAGCTCCGGCAGGTGGTCGCGAACGATACGGCAGGCGAGTTCGAGCCCCGGCGTGTCCTCGTCCCGGTCGCCCAGTTGCAGCAGCAGGCACTCCTCGAGCGAGCGGGCGCCGACCCCGGCAGGCTCGAAGCTCTGTACCAGGCGCAGGACGACCATCATCTCGTCCAGTTCCACCGCCTCCGAGGCCGGACACATCGCGATCAGGTCCTCGAGCGGCGTGCGCAGGTAGCCGTCGGGCTCGAGGGCATGGATCACCAGCTGCGCGAGCTGGCGGTCGCGGTCGTTGACCCTGCAGGCCGAGAGCTGTTCGAGCAGGTGGTCGCGCAGGCAGACCGACGCCATCGCGAAGTGGGTCGCGTCGGCATCGTCGCCGGAATGGCCACCCGCGCCCGCGGCCAGCGAGTCTTCGTAGCGGAACGATGCGTCGTCCCAGTCGCCGCTGGATCCATCCGGCTCGGCGATCACGTCGCCGGCCTCCGTCAGGGCCTCGGCGGTGAGCGTGGGCTCGGGATGCGTCCCATCGGCCGCGGTGTCGCCGGTGCCGGCCTCGGGGCCCGGGAAGTCGTCGCGCTCCAGAAACGGGTTGTTCGCGAGCGTTTCTTCGATTTCCTGCTCGAAAGCCGCCGCCGACAGTTGCAGCAGGCGGATCGAGTGCTGCAGTTGAGGGGTCATCGCGAGCTGCTGGCTCGTGCGCCCCTGGAGGGATGGTCTCATCTCGGTGTCGCCCCGTATCCGTTCGCTGCCGACGAGGGCTCAGACCGAGGGCGGTCGTCGCCCGATGACGGCGAAGACCACGGCCAGGATCAGCCCGATCACGAACAGGGCCCAGGCGATGTTTGCCGCCGTACCCGCGATCCCGCCAATGCCCAGAACGGCTGCGACGATCGCGATGATGAGGAACACTGCTGCCCAATAGAACATGGTCGACTCCCAGGGGTGCAGGTGCCCGGGTGGGCACTCGTTGGTCCGGCGTGCGCGCTCAGCGCCGCTTGTCGGCGCTGTCCTGCAGGCGCTCGCCGCCGCGCTCGATGTCCTTGCCCACGCCCTCGACGGTGTTGCAGCCCGCCAGGCCGAGCGCGGCCAGCAGTAGTCCGGCAACCAGGGTTCTCATGACTGTCTCCTCGTATGGGGGTGTGCCCGTTCGACATTCCGCAACGCCTGTGCCCGCGCAGGCCACCGATGCCGGGCGCGTCCGCACGCGGAGGAGGTCTGCGTCCTGTGGCCGATGGCCAGGCGCCGCCGTTCGGACCGCAGCGCGGTCAGGCGTCGCCCGGGCTCTGGCTCGCGGCGTGAGCAGGCCGGCGAGCGCTCAGGCCGGGCGCCAGCGGACCCACGGGCCGATCAGCGCGGTGATCGCCAGCACGACAGGGGTGGCGACGAAGACCGCGTTGACGACGCGGAAGCTGTGCCACGCAAAGCCGAGCGAGGCGATCAGCTGGTCGACGAACAGCCAGCGTGAAACGCCGTTTACGCTGCGCCACTGCGCTACGCCTGGCGGACGATGGCGGCGAACCGCACGAGGACGCTGCCACGGCTGCTGCGACACGGGCGATGCATTCGGCTCACTGGCTCCAGCTGAGTGCTAGGCCGGCGCGCTCCTGACTGACGTCTCGAGGCCCGACGCACGGAACATGCCCATTACCGAGGGCGAGGGTTCAGCGCGCGCGCAGCCGCCAGAGGGACACCTGCTCCGCCGCGCGGGCCGCATGAAGCGGGTCGCGCCGGTCCGCAGCCTTCGGATGCATCGGGCGGGTGTCGGTGCGTCCGGCCACCACGAGGCCGCCTGCTTCGAACATCGACTCCAGCACTGCCCGGCTGCGCAGGCCGAGGTGCTCCGCCAGGTCGGACAGGACCAGCCAGCCTTCGCCGCCCGGAGTCAGGTGCGCTGCCAGCCCGGAGAGGAAGCCACGCAGCATGCGACTGTCCGGGTCATAGACGGCGTGCTCGAGCGCAGAACTTGGCCGTGCCGGAAGCCAGGGCGGGTTGCAGACCACCAGCGGTGCCCGGCCGGGCGGGAACAGGTCGGCCTCCATCACCTGGACTGTCTGCGCCAGGCCGAGCCGGGCCACGTTGTCCTTCGCACAGGTGAGCGCGCGCGGGTCACGATCGGTCGCGACCACCTGCGCGACGCCGCGTCGCGCCAGCAGCGCGGCCAGCACGCCGGTACCGGTGCCGATGTCGAACGCCAGCGGCACGCCACCCTCGGGCAGCGGCGCGCGCGCGACCAGGTCGACATACTCGCCGCGGATTGGCGCGAACACGCCGTAGTGCGGGTGGATGCGCCCGGCCAGCGCGGGCACTTCGACGCCGTTGCGTCGCCATTCGTGGGCGCCAATGAGGCCGAGCAGTTCCCGCAGGGAAGTGACATAGGGCTCGTCGGAGGGCCCGTAGGCTTCCTCGCAGGCAGCGGCCACGTCTGGCGCGCGGCGCAGCGGGATCACATGGCCGGGGTCGAACGGGATGAGCAGCATCCCGAGCGTGTGCGCGCGCTGCGCCTGGGTCATCCGGTGCCGGTGGAAGGCGTCGGCGGGTGTGGCCGGCGCGGCAGCCGGCTGGTTGGCGGCCGCGCCCGCGCGGGTGCGTACCTTGTCGCGTGCGCGCTCCTTCGACGGCCTGCGGTCGATCCGCCGGGCCAGCGCGATCAGCAACTGGCGGGCGTTCTGGAAGTCACCCTGCCACACCATGCCGGTGCCTTCGCTGGCGAGCCGGAATGCGGTGTCGGCCGGCGTGGTGTCGTCTACCGCGACCACGCGTTTGGGTGGCGCGGTGCCGTTTCCTGATCGCCAGCGGACCGACTGGGGTCCGTCGGGCCCGTTCCAGGCGAGCACGGGATGTCCGGGGGAGTTGGGTGGCAGTGTCATGTGGCCGAGTATGCGCGATGTGCAGGATGGCCGCAGGCTGGACAAACCTCGGAGGCGTGCGCATGATCCTGCGCAAAAGAACCAGTCCACCAGGAGGAAGTCGATGCCATCCGGAACGTTCATCCCGGCCGCCGCGCGGCCGCTGCTGCTGTCCCTCGGTCTGTCGCTGGCGGCGGTGGTGCCGACCGCACAGGCCCAGGTCACCTTCCCGGTCAAGCCGATCCGACTGATCGTCGGCAGCGCTGCCGGATCGGGGCCGGACATCATCGGCCGCGCGATGGCCGATCGGCTGGGCGAGACCTGGGGGCAGCGGATGATCGTCGATCCGCGCCCGGGCGCAGCCGGAGCGATCAGCGCAGACCTCGCGCTGGCTGCCGCGCCCGACGGCTACACAATGATGATGCTCACCTCTCAGCTGTTCGTCGCCTCGCAGGTGCTGTCCGGTCTGAAGTTCGACCTCGGCCGGGACTTCCAGTCGATCGCGCTGATCGGTACGGTGCCCTTCGTGCTGATGGCCAACACCCAGGTGCCGGCCAGGACGCTGAAGGAACTGGTCGAACTCGCGCGCAAGGCGCCTGGCACGCTGCGCTACGGCTCGGCAGGCACCGGTGCGTCCGAGCACCTGTCGGGCGTGCTGCTCACGCAGCTGACCCGCACCGACATGCTGCACGTCCCGTACAAGGGCGTGCCGCAGGCGATCGCCGATGCGATGGCCAACGAGGTCCAACTCACCTACGCGGTGGTGCCTGCCGCCATGCCGCATGTCCAGTCGGGCCGGCTGCGCGCGCTCGGCGTGACGACGCCGACGCGTGCCCCCCTGCTGCCCGACGTGCCGTCGATCTCGGAGATGGTGCCCGGTTATGCGATGTACGGCTGGTACAGCATCGTTGCGCCGACCGGCACGCCCGCCGCTGTGCTCAACCAGGCCAGCAGCGAGATGGTGCGCGTGATGAAGGAGCCTGCCTTCGGCGAACGGCTGAAGGCGCTCGGCGTGGACCTCGTCGCCGGCGACCGGCAGACGCTGGACAAGTGGCGCGCCGAGGAACTGCAGCGCATCCGCGCAGTGGTCAAGATGGCCGGGGCGAAGCAGTAGCCTCAGGCAGCATTCGCCTCCACTCGTCCGCGTCAGCGGGCGGGTGGAGGTGATGGCCGGTCGCGATCATCCAAGCGGGCCATGGCTGCTCGAGATCAACCCGGTGCGCGTCTTGAACGCGGCTCGCCCGGGTACCCGTCTGCCCTCGGGGCGGCGGCGTCGAAGTATGGATGGTTGTTCCGATGTACCCGTCCGGTGGTGATCGCCTCGTCGAGCGGTTCATCCTTCAGGATGCGCCCGCCAGGGACGAACCACGATCCGCGGGCCGGCTCGTTGGTACGCAGGCCCATCAGCAGCCGCCCGACATCATCGGGGAGCACCAGGTCGATCGAGACCAGCGGTGCATCACGCACCACGGCCAGGAACGCGTCGCGCGCGAGCGGCCGGGCCTTCGACGCACGCGGTGCGGGCGACTGCTTCATGTGCTCAGCGCCCCCGGTCTCGCCCGAGCCATATCGTGGCGGCCAGCGAGGCGAACATCACGCACAGGACGATGCGCATCATCGGAAGCGGGGCGTCCGGGTCGGCTACGGTGGGCCAGGCCGAGTACGTCATCACGGCCCAGTACAGGGCGAACGCAAGGCTGGTGGCGGCGGCGATCAGGGGGCGGCTCATCGGTGCATGCTGGAATGACGGAGGCACGAGGGTGAACGAGCGCCAGCCGCAGCGCAAGGGTCTTGCCGACCGATGTCCGATCGGCGATAACGCGAGCGTTCCTTTACGCTTTTCCTCTCTGCGTTTCCTTCCCCCGCAATCCGATCCGAGGAGGCACGATGGGCGTCATCGAGTCGAAGCTCGCGGCAATGGGCCTGTCCCTGCCGCCCACCCACCCGTACCCGAGTCCGAACCGCACGGCCGCCGTGAAGGTCGGCAACCTGCTGTTCCTGTCGGGACACGGCACCGGCCGCCAGGCGATGTCGCTCGGAATCAAGCAGTACGGCAAGGTCGGCGCCGAGGTCACCGAGCAGGAGGCGCAACTGTGCGCTCGGTCGGTCGCGCTCGCGATGATGGCCTCGATCAAGGCGGCGGTGGGTGACCTCGACCGGGTGCGGCGGGTGATCCGGCTGTACGGCATGGTGAACAGTGCGCCCGGCTTCGACCGCCAGTTCTCGGTGATCGATGGTGCCTCCGACCTCTTCCATGAGCTGTGGGGGCCGGAGTTCGGATGCCATGCGCGCGCCGCGGTCGGCATCGCCGAACTGCCGCGCGGGGCGGTGCTGGAGATCATGGGCGAGTTCGAACTGCATCCGGACCCCGCGTGATGCCTGGCCCCGCGGGGTGGTGCCCGCCCGCGCTCTCGTCGCGTTAACTTCCCGCGTCAGCCGCTGGCCGCGGCGTCGAACGCCGCATCGACCGGTACCTGCAGGCCGGTGGCCAGCAGGTTGGTCCGGCCGGCCAGTGAAACGATCGCCAGCAGTTCTGCATGCTGAGCGTCGGTCATGCCTTTCGCGCGCGCGGCCGCAGTGTGCGAATGCACGCAGTAGCTGCAACCGTTGGCGATCGAGACGGCGACGTAGAGCATCTCTTTCACCAGCGGGTCGAGCGCGGTGGGCGTGGCCATCAGCGCCTTCACGTCGTTCCAGGTGCGTTCCAGCAGCGGGGGGTCGAAGGCGAGCGATCGCCACAGGTTGTTGACGAAGTCGGTCCTGCGGGTCGTGCGGATATCGTCGAACACCGCCTTCACGCGCGGATCGGATTCCGGGTCGGAGGGGGGGCGTACGGTGGTCATGGTGTCTCGTCGAGGCGGCAGATGGATCGGGTTCAGGCGCGTGCGGCGGGCGGGGTGGAGCAGGGCCGACAAGGATAGCAAGCGCGCGCGCGGGGGCGGCACGCAAGGACGGCACGCGGTTGACGCAGCGTCGAGCGGCGCACGATACTCCGACACCTTTCCAGCCCAGCACGTCCGACGCCATGAGCCAGCCGCCCGAGACCATCGTCACCGACCATTTCATCCTCGAGCGGGACGTCGACGTCCCGATGCGCGATGCGGCAAGGCTCAAGGCAGACGTGTTCCGTCCGAAGGACGGTGGCCGGGTGCCCGCGCTGCTCAACTTCGGGCCCTACCAGAAGGACAAGCCGTGGACGCCGCCGGCCGACCTCGAGGAGAAGAACAATCCCTGGATGAACTGGGAGACGGTGAACCCCGAATGGTGGGTGCCGCGTGGCTACGCCTCGGTGCGCGTGGATGCGCGGGGCACCGGCAAGTCGTCCGGCCAGTACGACCCGTGGTCGCGCGCCGAATCGGTCGACTTCCATGACGCGATCGAATGGGCGGCCGCGCAGCCGTGGTGCAACGGCAACGTCGGGCTGTCCGGCGTGTCCTACTATGCGATCAACCAGTGGTTCGCGGCCAACCAGCAGCCACCGTCGCTCAAGGCGATCGTTCCCTGGGAAGGGTTCGCCGACATCTACCGCGACGCGCTCTACCATGGCGGCATCCTGTCGCTGTTCATGACCAACTGGTTCACGGCACACCTGCTGCACCACACGCTCGGCCGCGCGTCGCATATCCACCCCGACACCTGGCAGAAGAACACGCTGCACTTCTGGCTCACCAACAACCTCGACAGCGGCGCTTTCTATGGCGCACAGGCCCGCTGGGAGGACATCAAGGTGCCCTTCCTGTCGGTGGGCAACTGGACCGGCATGGGCCTGCACTTGCGCGGCAACACCGAGGCGTGGATGCGCTCGAAGTCGCCGCACCGCAAATTGCGCATGCAGGGCGGCACGCACGTGCACCCGTACTACTCGGAAGAAGGCCGGCAGGACCAGCTGCGCTTCTTCGATTACTGGCTCAAGGGCGTGCAGAACGGGGTGATGGACGAGCCGCGCGTCAAGCTCGCCATCCGCCGCGGCAACAACCAGTACGACTGGCGGTTCGAGAACGAATGGCCGATCGCACGCACCCAGTGGACGAAGCTCTACTTCGATCTGTCGAAGCCGGCTGTGGATGACGTACCGCTGAGCGGCACGCTGGTCCCGCACAACCCTGCCGAGGCGAGCCAGGTCACCTATGCAGCGACCGGGCTCGGCTCGATGGGTTCTACCTCCGCGGCATCCGCGCAGGTGATGGGCGGTGGCATCAAGCCCGGCATGGGCGTGGCCCTGGTCACCCCGCCGATGCCCGAGGACATGGAGGTCACCGGCCCGCTCGCCGCCACGCTCTGGGTGTCGAGCAGCACCGAGGACATGGACCTGTTCCTGACCCTGCGCCACTTCGACGCCGAGGGCCACGAGATCATGGAGACCGGCCAGCAGGGTACGCCCGTGCCGGTTGCCAAAGGCTGGTTGCGCGTGTCGCACCGCGAGCTCGACCCTGATCTGACATTGCCCTACCGTCCCTACCATCGCCACAAGCGCCGGCTGTTCCTCGAGCCGGGCGAAGTGGTGCAGGTGCAGGTCGAGATCTGGCCCACGTCGATGGTGTTCGCGAAAGGCCACCGGCTGCGCCTGGACGTGCAGCCCCGCGACGGCGTGGGCAGCCAGTCCTACATGCACTATCACGCCGACTACAACACCGGCACCAACACGGTCCACGCCGGGGGTGAGTACGAGTCGTTCCTGCTGTTGCCGGTGATCCCCAAGGCGGGCTGAGCGCGGCCGGCAGGGCTCATGCGCGCGGCGGCGCACCGGTGGCCGGCCTCACCGGTGCGAGCGCAGCACCCGGCCTGCTACCGGCACCGGCGCGGTGAGGATGCATCCTGCCTCTGAGTCGACGATGTACAGCGTGCGCCGGTCCGCGCCACCGTGGGCGACGTTGGTCACCACATCGCTGGCCGGCGAATCGATACGCAGCAACGGCTCGCCGCGACGGTCGAACAGCCAGACGGCGCCCATGTCCGGGTGCGCCACGGCGAGACCGTCGGACTCGTCGATCGCCATGCCGTCCGGACCTCGCCCGCCGGAGAGCTGCACGAAGAGGCCCATCCGCGCGACACCGCCGGCCGGGTTCTGCGCGGTCGGGGCGAGCAGCGGCAGGCGCCATATTGCGTTGGCACGGGTGACCGCGACATGCAGCGTATCCTGCCGGCCGTTCAGTACCAGCCCGTTGGGGCTGGGCAGCTGGCCGGCGAGCCGGTCGAGCGCGCCGTCGGTGCGCAGCCGGTACACCCGCCCGGTCGGGTCGTCCAACGCGGTCTGTCCCTGGTCGGTGAAGTACAGGTCGCCGTTGTCCGCGAAGGTCAGGTCATTGAGGCCCTTGAACCGCTCGGCGCGATAGCCGTCGAGTACCTGCTTCACCTGGCCGCTCAGCGGATCGAGTTCGAGCAGTCCCTGCCGGTAGTCGGCGACCAGGATGCGTCCGTCGGCATCGATGGCCAGTCCGTTGGGCTCGCCGTCGTACTCGGCCACCAGCGAGAAGGTACCGCCGGCGTCGACTCGGAAGATGCGGCCGTAGGGGATGTCGGTCACGTACAGGTTGCCGGCGCGGTCGAACGCCGGACCCTCGAGGAAGCAGCCGTTCCTGGGCACGCTGCGTCCCGACGCCATGCGTTGTGCGGACAGCCGGCGCGTGCGGAAGGTCGCCGGCAGTTCGGCGAACACGCGGGCGGTGATTCGCGGCGGAGGGGCGAACAGTGTGCTCATCGGGGAATACGTTCCATCGGTCGGGTCAGAAGTGGGGCACAGCGTCCAGTTCGCCGCGGCCACCGGGGCCGATTGCCGGTGGGTCGCTCCCGAGCAGGTCGGCCTTCACCTGGCGGATGTCCTCGAGGTGCGAACGCAGCAGGCGTGCCGCCTGCTCGCGCCGCCCCGCCTCGATCAGGTCGAGCAGTGCCAGGTGCTCGCGCGCGGCGGCGACGAAGGCGCGCGTCTCGCGGAACGGACGGTACACGATCAGCCGGCGCAGGCGGTTCGCACGCTGGCTCGCCTCGATGAAGAAGGGGTTGCCGCAGCAGCCGACGATCGTCGCGTGGAAGCGCGTGCCGATGTCGAACCATTCGTTGCTGCTCAGGCGCGGCGTGCGTGACTGCACCAGTTCCTCCTGCTCGGCGCGGACCCTGGCGAATGCTGCGGTATCGATCCGGTAGCCGGGCTCGAGCAGCGCCGCCGGTTCGATCGCCAGGCGGAAACGGTAGCTCGCTGCGTGGGCCTCCGCGGAATCGAGCACCGGCAGGAAGCGCCAGCCGTAGCCCGGACGGCGCTCGATCCAGCGCTCCTGGGCCATGCGGGTGAGGTTCTGGCGCAGCACCGCTCCGGTGACCCTGTAGCGCTCGGCGAGCAGGGTCTCGGTCACGAACTCCGGCAGCCGGCCGGCCAGCCGATCGGCCGCGATCTGCAGGTAGGGCTGGGTCGCCTCCGGTTCGGCCAGCGCGCGCACCGCCTGCGCATGGGCATCGCGGTCGCCGGTGACCACGAAGCCGCGGTGCGGCTCGCGCGCGGCGACGCCACCCGCCTCGAGCAGGCGCAGCGCGCGCTCGATCGGCGAGCGCGACACATCATGGCGCAGCGCGAGTTCCGCGCCCTTGAGCCGTGCGCCGGGTGGCAGCGCTCCGGATCCGATTTCGACCAGGATGCGCCGGGCGATGCGTCGCACCAGCGGCGTGGCGGGACCGTGTTCCAGCCACCCACCTGCGGACGTCGGGGATGCGGCCATGTGCGGGTCGTGGATGGCCGCGCGGTTCAGCCCGCAGCGAAGGGATCGCTGCGGCCGTCCGGGAGCGGCACTGCTGCACCTGCCGCCTCTTCGGCGAGCGCACGGATCACGTCTGCGGTAACCGGGATGCCGGTCACCGCCCGGTGCGCTGCGGTGCGTGCTTCCGGCTCGCCGGGGATGAGGATCTCGTCGCAGCCCTCCGCCCGCGGCATCGCCTTGGCGCGTTCGAACATCTCGTCCATCCGGTCGCGGAACTGTTGCATCGGCATGAACAGGTCGGGCCGGAACGCGATGAACAGGTGTCCGACGTCCTGCGGTCCGGACAGGTCGAAGTACAGGCTCTTCACGCCGCCAGCGAAGGCCGAGCCGGTGAGCACGCCGGAGAAGACGTCCATCATGAACGCGATCGCCGAGCCCTTGACGCCGCCGAATGGCAGCAGCACGCCCTCGAACGCGGCCTGAGCATCGGTGGTCGGGCGTCCGTCGCTGTCGAGCGCGAGGCCGAGCGGGATCGGGTCACCCCGGCTGGCTGCGAGCCGGATCTTGCCGCGCGCGATCACGGTCATCGCGAGGTCGAGTACGTAGTCGCCATGGCGGCCACCGGGCGCGCCGACCGCCAGCGGCGCGGCGCCGTGGAAGTTGGTGCGCCCGCCCCAGGCCGGCATCGCCGGCGAGGAATTGGTGAAGGCCATCGACACCATGCCGGCCTCGATCGCCTGCATCACATAGAGCGCGGCCATGCCGTAGTGGGTGCTGCGCCGGATGCCGACCATGCCGATGCCGGTGGTGCGGGCGATCGCGACCGCTTCGTCCATCGCCCGGTGCCCGACCACGAAGCCGATGCCGTCGTCGCCGTCGATCGATGCCACCGCGGCGGCCGGCCGCTCGATCTTCAGCACCGGCGTCGGGTTGATCGCCTTCGCGCGCAGTCGCTTGCAGTAGATCGGAATGCGCGCCACGCCGTGCGAGGCAAGGCCGCGCAGGTCGGCGGCGACCAGGTCGCGCGCAACCGTCGCGGCGTCCTCAACGGGCAGGCCATGTGCCGCGAATACTCCGGTGCCGAACGTGACCAGTTCGTCCGTGCTGAAGTACCGTGTCCGCTCGCCGCGCTCGCTGGCTGTCATCGTGGGCCTGCCTTCGGTGGATTGCATTGGCGCGCAGGACGCACCGCCCTGCGTGCCTCCGCAGTTTGCATTTGCGAGACGGAAAATGCAAACTTGGCGCCGACGAGGAGGAACGAAAATGGCGATGTTCGAAGGTTTCCGCGAGATGATGGTGCCGACCAGCGATCCGCAGTGCCGGATCAAGCTGCGCGTCGGAGGCAAGGGGCCGGCGATCCTGCTGCTGCACGGCAACCCGCTCACGCATGTCACCTGGTACAAGATCGCGCCGCGCCTGGCCGACCGCTACACGGTCGTGTGTGCCGACCTGCGTGGCTACGGCGACAGCGACAAGCCGCGCGGCCTGCCCGACCATTCGAACTATTCGTTCCGCCGCATGGGCCAGGACATGGTCGATGTCATGAAGGTACTGGGCTTCGACGAGTTCATGGTGGCTGGCCACGATCGTGGGGCGCGCACCGCGCACCGGATGGCGCTCGACCATCCCGAGAAGGTGAAGAAGTTCGCCAGCATCGAGATCATTCCGACGCACTGGCAGCTCAACAACATGAAGTGGACCTACGCGGCCCACTCCTATCACTGGTTCTTCTTCGCCCAGCCGTACGACTTCCCCGAGAAGCTGCTCGAGGGCAAGGAGGAGTACTACATCCGTCGCAAGTTCGCCAAGCAGGGCGAAGGCAAGTTCAGCGACGAGACCATGGCCGAGTACGTGCGCTGCTGCACCCCCGAGCACATCCACGGCATGTCCGAGGACTACCGGGCGACGCTGTCGGTCGACTTCCCGCTCGACACCGCCGACTGGGAGGCCGGAAAGCGGGTGACCTGCCCGGTGCTCGTGATGTGGGCGGAGAAGAGCCACACGCAGCGCGAGTTCAGCGCGGTCGACGCCTGGCCGCACTATGCGACCGACATCCGCGGCTTCCACAAGCTCCAGTGCGCGCACTATCCGATGGAGGAAGCTCCGGACGAGACCTACGAGAAGCTGGCAGCCTTCTTCGACGAATAGGCCCGTGCGCCAGAGGCCTGCCGGCAGCGCCGGCAGCACGCCCGGCCCTGCGCGCAGGCGAGGGCCGCACAGAAGGATCCACATGACTTCGACCGTCCCGCGCTCCGACGCTTCCCCGGCTCCGTTCGCCGCAACCCTGGCGGTGCTCGCACTGACCGCGGCCACGGCCGCACCGACGTGGGCGCAGGCCTGGCCGGCCCGTCCGGTGCGCCTGATCGTGCCTTTCGCTCCGGGCGCGGCCTCCGACATCACCGGGCGCCTGGTCGCGCAGAAGCTCTCCGAGGGCTTCAACCAGACGTTCGTGGTCGACAACCGACCAGGTGCGGGCGGCAACATCGGCCATGACCTCGCGGCCAAGGCCGCCCCCGATGGCTACACGACAGTGCTCGCGAACGAGTCGCTCGCGATCAATGCATCACTCAGCCGCAAGCTGCCGTTCGACACGCTGCGCGACCTTGCAGCGATCAGCCTGGTGACCATCAACCCTCGCGTGTTTGTCGCTTCGGCCGCGTCGCCGCTGGAGTCGATCCGGGACGTGATCGCCGCCTCGCGCGCGAAGCCCAACAGCATCCGCTTCGGATCGTCCGGGGTCGGCACCGGGCCGCACCTCGCGGGCGCCATGCTGGCCAGCCTGGCGAAGATCGAGATGATCCACGTGCCCTACAAGGGCGCAGCGCCGGCGCTGGCCGATGTGCTCGGCGGCCAGATCGAGATGATCGCGACCACCATCCTGTCGTCGCAGCCGATGATCCAGTCGGGCAAGCTGCGCGCGCTCGCGGTGACGTCTGCGAAACGCTCCGGGACGCTGCCCAACGTGCCGACGGTGGCCGAGGGCGGGGTGCCGGGCTTCGAAGCGACCTCCTGGCTGATGCTGCTCGGTCCGGCGAAGACGCCCCGCGCAGTGGTGGCTCGACTGCACGAGGAGACCGCCCGTTTCCTCGAGCAGCCCGACGTGCGCAAGCGCATCGCCGCCGACGGTGGCGAGCCGGTCGGGTCGCCGCCGGACCAGGCCACGGCCTACCTGAAGTCACAGGTCGAGCGCTGGGCGCAGGTGATCCGCGCGGCGAACATCCAGCCGGAGTCCTGAGCCCGTGGATGCAGGCGGGCCGCGCGCCCCGTATCGGCGCGCGCAGGCACGTCGAAGCCGCGGCAGCCGCGAGCCTGGCATGTACCCGTCCGGACCATCGCAGCGGGCGCCGATACGTGGCCAATACCTGAGAGCGCGATCGTGACGGCGCAACGCCTGGCGCGTCCGCTGCTCGGCTGCATCGCGGATGACTTCACCGGTGCGACCGACCTGGCGAGTACGCTGGTCGCGCAAGGCATGCGCACCGTCGTGCTGCCGGGCGAGCCGAGGCCCGGGCAGTCGGTGCCTGTGGCCGATGCGCTGGTGGTCGCGCTGAAGTCGCGGTCTGTGCCGGCCGGTGAAGCGGTCGCAGCGTCGCTGGCCGCGCTGCGCTGGCTGCAGGCCGCGGGCTGCGCCCAGTACTTCTTCAAGTACTGTTCGACTTTCGACTCGACCGACCAGGGCAACATCGGTCCGGTGGCCGAGGCACTGCTCGATGCGCTCGGTGCGACGTTCACGCTGGCCTGCCCGGCGTTTCCGGCCAACGGCCGCAGCGTCTACCGCGGCTACCTGTTCGTCGGCGACCAGCTGTTGTCCGAATCGGGCATGCGCGACCATCCGCTCACGCCGATGACCGATCCGTCGCTGGTGCGGGTGCTGTCGCGGCAGATCCGCGGCGACGCTGGTCTGATCGGCTACGAGGCGGTGGATCGGGGTGCCGCCGCGGTGTGCACCGAGATGCAGGCCCTGCAGGCGCGCGGCGTGCGCATCGCGATCGCCGACGCGCTCGACGAGCGTCACCTGCGCGTGCTCGGCGAAGCCTGCGCCGACCTTGCACTGGTCACCGGCGGCTCCGGGATGGCGATGGGCCTGCCCGCGAACTTCCGTGCGCGGGGCTGGATGCCGTCGCCCGACAGCGCACGGCTGCCGCCGGTCGAGGGTTTCCGGGCGGTGGTCGCCGGCAGCTGTTCGGTGATGACGCGTACGCAGGTCGCGGCGATGTCGCGCTGGGCGCCGTCGTGGTTCGTGGATCCGGCTTCGCTTGACGATCCCGACGACGCGGTGGCGCGGGCACTCGCCTGGGCGTTGCCGAAACTGTCCGCCGGTCCGGTGCTCCTGCATTCGACGGCGGAGCCGGAGCGGGTCCTTGAGGCGCAGCGCCTGCTCGGCGTCGATGCCGGGGCGCGCATCGAGCGGGTGCTTGCCGCCATCGCGTGCGGGCTGGTGGAGGCGGGCGTACGCCGCCTGGTCGTCGCCGGGGGTGAGACGTCCGGCGCGGTGGTCGGTGCCCTGGGCATTGCCGCCCTGCGTATCGGCCCGGTGATCGCGCCTGGCGTACCCTGGACGGCTGGGGAGGGCGACCGGCCGATGTGGCTTGCGCTCAAGTCCGGTAACTTCGGTGACGCGGACTTCTTCCGCACCGCGCTGGAGGCTGCCGGCTGACCCGGGCCCCGCGCCTGCCACGCCATGCCGCCACGAGGGAAGGAGCGAACGTCGATGTCGAACGAAGACCGCCTGCGCGAGGAACTGGTGCTGCTCGGCCGTTCGCTGTACGAGCGCGGCCTGGCGCACGGGTCCGCCGGCAACCTGAGCGTGAAGCTGCCCGATGGGTGGCTGATGTCGCCGACCCGGTCCTGCCTGGGCCGTCTCGACCCCGCCCGGCTGTCCCGGCTCGATGCGCAGGGGCGCCTGGTCGACGGCGATGCCCCCTCGAAGGAGACCTTCCTGCACCTCGCGATGTACGGCGAGCGCGCCGATTGCGGGGCCGTGGTCCACCTGCATTCGGTGCACGCGGTCGCGGTGTCCTGCCTCGCCGGGCTGGACGCGTCCGACGTGTTCCCGCCGATCACTGCCTATGCCGTGATGCAGGTCGGGCGCCTCGCCCTGGTGCCTTACTTCCCGCCCGGCGACCTCGCGCTGGCCGATGCAGTGCGCAAGGTCGCGTCGCGCCACAAGGCAGTGCTGCTTGCCAACCACGGGCCGGTGGTCTCCGGCAGTTCCCTCTCGGCGGCCGTCGACGCGGTGGAGGAACTCGAGCAGACCGCACGGCTGATGCTCCTGCTGGAGGGCCGGCGCACGTCGCTGCTTGACCCGGGACAGGTCGCGGAACTCGAGCGGCGCTTCCCCGCCTGAGGCCTTGCTGCGGCACAATACCGCCACAACAAGCACGGCATGAGGCTGGTCGGACAGCCGGCGCCGTCATGGACTGGACGGAGGAGAAGCACGTGAGACATCCGAAGCACGTGAACGGAGTGCCGGGTTGCGCCGTGGCACTGTGTGCCGCCGCGACCCTGCTGGCCTCGCCCGCGGGAGTCCTCGCACAGCCGGCGTGGCCGGCCAAGCCGGTGAGGCTGGTGCTGCCGTTTCCGCCCGGAGGCGGCACTGACATCCTCGGCCGCACGATCGCCCTGCGGCTCGGGGAGGCCATCGGCCAGCCGGTGCTCACCGACAACCGGCCCGGCGCCGGCGGCAACCTGGGCACGGAGATCGTGGCCCGCGCTGCACCCGACGGCTACACCGCGGTGCTGGTGGCACCGGGCTTCGTGATCAGTCCCAGCATGTACCGCAAGCTCGGCTACGATCCGTTCAAGGACTTCGAGCCGGTCTCGCTGGTGGCCTGGATACCGAACCTGCTGGCGGTGCATCCGTCGCTGCCGGTGCAGAACGTGAAGGACCTGGTCGCCTATGCGCGCGCCAACCCGGGCAAGATCAGCTTCGGGTCCGGCGGCGTCGGCACCTCCAACCACCTGGGCACCGAACTGCTCGCGGTGCGTACCGGCACGCAGATGGTCCACGTGCCTTACAAGGGCGCGGCCACCGCGATGATGGACACTGTCGCCGGCAACGTGCAGGTGATCACCATCGGCACCGGTGCGGCGCTCGCCCAGATACGTGCCGGCAAGCTGCGTGCGCTGGCGACGCTGACGCCGGCCCGGGTGCCCAACGCGCCCGAAGTGCCCACCATCGCCGAGGCCGGATTTCCCGGCCTGGAGGTGCTGACCTGGTACGGCGTGTTCGTGCCGGCTCGGACGCCACGCCCGATCGTCGATCGCCTCAACGGTGAACTGTCCCGGCTGATGTTCGAGCCCGATGTCCGCGAACGCCTGTCGAGCATCGGCGCCGAGCCGATGAAGAGCACCACGACCGAGACCGCGCGCTTCATCCGCGAGGAGTTCAAGCGCTGGGCCGAGGTGATCAAGGCCGCCAGACTGCAGGTTGACTGAACCATGAGCTCATGCACACTTCCCGGCCTTACGCTGGCCGCAGCCCTCGCCGCATCGATGCTGGCCCCGCTGGCGGTGGCACAGGAGTACCCGTCGCGCCCCATCCGGATCATCGTGCCGTTCGCCCCCGGCGGGCCGACCGACGTGGCCGCACGCGTGATCGGCCCGAGGATGGCAGAGGCGTGGGGCCAGCCGGTGGTCGTCGACAACCGCGCCGGAGCTGGCGGCAACATCGGCATGGCGCTCGCGGCCAAGGCGCCGCCCGACGGTCACACGGTGCTGTTCACCAGCAGTTCGGTGGTGGTGAACCCGACGTTGTATGCGAAGGCCGGCTATGACGTGTTCAGGGACCTCGTCCCGGTCACCCGCGCGAACACCACGCCCAACATCCTGGTCGTGCACCCGTCGGTTCCGGCAAGGACGGTCGCGGAACTGGTCGCGCTGGTGCGCGCCAATCCCGGCAAGTTCAGTTATGCCACTCCGGGCACTGGTACCACCGGGCACCTGAGCTGCGAGATGCTGCGCGTGGCCGCGCGCATCGACATGCAGCACGTGCCGTTCAATGGCGCGGCACCGGCGGTCACGTCGCTGGTCGGCAACCAGACTCCGATCGGATGCCTCGGTCTGCCGCCCGCCCAGCCGCAGCTCAAGTCGGGCGCACTGCGCGCGATCGCGGTCACCAGTGCCCAGCGCTGGAAGCAGAACCCCGATGTGCCGACCATGGTGGAGAGCGGCTTCCCCGGGTTCGTGAACGACCTGATGACCGGCGTCTTCGTGCCGGCCGGCACGCCGGCGGCCATCGTCAAGCGACTGCATGCGGAGATCGCGCGCATCGTGATGCTGCCCGACGTGCAGGACCGCCTGGGTCCGCTTGGCTTCGAACCCGTGGCCAATTCGCCGGCCCAGTTCGCCCGGCAGGTCCGGGAAGAAGTCGAGATGTACGGTAAGGTCATCCGTGAGGCGAAGATCCAGGCAGACTGAATCGGGGCGCCCCGTCCCGCTGCATCCAACGAGGAGATCGAAGTGGACATCATCCGACCCGCCCGCCGGGCGACCCTGGCGACGGCTGCCCTGCTGGGTGCCACCTGCCTGCTCGGAGCCGGCGCGGCTTTCGCCCAGGCGAAGGGCGCGGATTCCTTCCCGACGCGGTCGGTACGCATGATCGTACCGTTCGCACCGGGTGGTCCGACCGACATCGTCGCCCGCCTGCTGGCCCAGCGCCTGGGCGAGCTCTGGGGCCAGACGGTGCTGATCGACAACCGGCCGGGTGCCGGCGGTAACCTCGGCGTCGAGATCGCCGCGCGCGCCGCACCCGATGGCTACACGGTGCTGGTCACCAGTTCGAGCTACGTGGTGAACCCGGCTCTCTACGAGAAGCTGCGCTGGGATCCGGTGAAGAGCTTCGTGCCGGTCACCAATGCCGCGACTTCGCCGAACCTGATCGTCGTGCATCCGTCGGTACCTGCGAAGTCGATGAAGGAACTGGTCGCGCTGGTGAAGTCGCAGCCGGGCAAGTTCAGCTATGCGTCGCCCGGCCTGGGCACCACCCCCCAGCTGTCGTGCGAGATGCTCAAGGGTCTGTCCGGCATCGACCTGCAGCACGTGCCCTATGGTGGCGCCGGCCCGGCCACCACTTCGGTGGTGGGCAACCAGAACCCGGTCGGATGCATGGCCCAGCCGCCGGCCGTGCCGCATGTCCAGGCTGGCAAGTTGCGCGCACTGGCGATCACCAGCGCGAAGCGCTCGCCCAGCCTTCCCGACGTGCCGACCATGGTCGAGCAGGGCTTCGCCGGCTTCGTCACCGACAACATGAACGGCGTGTTCCTGCCCGCCGGTGCCGCGCCCGCGCTGGTCACCCGGCTGCATGCCGACATCGTCAAGGCTCTGGCCACGCCCGAACTGCGCGACCGGCTGCAGGCGCAGGGCCTCGAGCCGGTGGGCGATTCGCCGCAGGCCTTCGCCGCTTACGTGAAGCAGCAGATCGCGCAGTGGACCAAGGTGATCCGCGACGCCGGCATCAAGGTGGAGTGATGAAGCCGATCGGCCTGGGCATCATCGGCGCGGGCCGGATCGGCACGCTTCGGGCGCGGCTGGCGGCACGGCATGCGGGCGTGCGCTTCATCGCGGTGTCGGACAGCGATCCCGCGAATGCGGCGCGCACCGCCGGGCTGTGCGGTGCCGCGCTGCACGGCGTCGATAACGACGCGATCATCGACCATCCCGACGTCGATGCGGTGATCGTGTCCACGCCAGAGGGCGAGCACGTCGCGCCGGTGCTGCGCGCGATCGCGGCGGGCAAGTCGGTCCTGGTAGAGAAGCCGGTCGCGCTGACGCTGGCCGATGCGGACCGGGTGGTCGCCGCGGCCGAGCGGGCCGGCGTGGACCTGCGCGTGGGCTACAGCCGGCGCTACAAGGACCGCTACCTGATCGCGCGCGAGCAGATCCGCCAGGGGCGGATCGGGAAGATCCTCGGCGCCACCGCACGGGTCTACAACTCCCGCGCCCAGGCGCTCGCGATGATGGGCCGCAATCCGCATGCGACGCCGGTGGTCGATGCGCTCACCTACTACGTGGACCTCGTCGGCTGGTTCCTCGACGGCGAACCGCTGCGCGAGGTCTATGCGCGCGGGCAGAAGGGCGTGCTCGCCGCGGCCGGCCATCGTGCCGACGACGTCGACTTCGCGCTGCTGACCTACGAGCGAGGCACCGTCGCCAACCTCACCGTGAGCTACGCACTGCCGTCGATGTATCCGGCGCTAGGCCATGCGGCGCGGGTGGAACTGATCGGCGACCAGGGCGTGATGATCCTGGACGACGACCACACCGACCAGCTGATGTATTCCGAGAAGGGCATGCCTCACGTGTACCTTCCTGATCACACGGTGAACATGGTGTTCCTGCAGAGCGGAACCCCCGGTGACTGGGCGCTCGGCGAGTTCTGGGGGCCGATCGCCAACGAGACCCGGGCGTGGATCGACTCGCTCGTGATGGGAGCGCCCTGCGTGCTTCCGGATGCGCGGACCGCGCGGGCGACGCTCGAGGCGACGCTCGCGATCGAGGCATCGGTCGCCAGCGGCGCGGCGATCCACCTGCCGGCGGCGGCATGACCCGGAGCAACGCGATGTACACGATGAATGAGTCAGTCTGCCTGCGCACCACGGCAGCCATTTCCATCGCGGTCGCGGCAACGGCCGCAGCTGCACCGGTCGCGGCGCAGACCGCCTGGCCGTCGAAGCCGGTGCGGATGATCGTCGCCTTCGTGCCGGGGGGCGGCACCGACATCGTGGCGCGGATGCTCGCACCGCGCTACGGCGAGGCGCTCGGCCAGACGGTGGTGGTCGACAATCGGGGGGGAGCTGGCGGCAACATCGGCACTGAAGTCGCCGCCCGGGCAGCGCCGGATGGCTACACCCTGCTGATGGGCAACGTGGCACCGAACGCGATCAACGTGAGCCTCGGTCCGGTGCCGTTCGACCCGGTGAAGGACTTCGCGCCGATCTCCCAGGTGGCGATCACGCCGAACGTGCTGGTCGTGCATCCGTCGCTGCCGGTGAAGGCGGTGAAGGACCTGCTGGCACTCGCGCGCGCGAAGCCCGGGGCGCTTGCCTTTCCGTCCGCGGGTAACGGCACGTCCTCGCACCTGGCCGGCGAACTGCTCAAGAACCTGGCGAAGATCGACATGCTGCACGTGCCGTACAAGGGCGGCGGCGCGGCGCTTGCCGACCTGATGGGCGGGCAGGTGCAGCTCATGTTCGCGACCACGCCCGCGGCGATGCCGCAGGTGAAGGCTGGCCGGCTGCGCGCGGTGGCCGTCACCACGCGGGTCCGCTCCCAGGCGCTTCCCGACCTGCCGACGATGATCGAGGCTGGCGTCCCCGGCTACGAGGCTGCGACGTGGTACGGGCTGCTTGCGCCGGCGGCGACGCCGCGCGCGGTGGTCGAGCGGATGCATGCGGAGACGGTGAAGATCCTCTCGCAACCGGACATGCGGGAGAAACTGGTCGCGCAGGGCTTTGAACCGGTGGGCAGTTCACCAGCGGAGTTCGCGCAATACATCCAGGCGCAGATCGAGACCTGGGCGAAAGTGATACGCGCGGCTGGACTGAAGTCGTAGGCCGCGCCGCGCGGTGGCTGCGGGGGCGGCACGCGCGGGGCGCTGGCCCCGCGTTGACCACCCGCGGCAGTGCGTCGCCTATCCCCGTCCGATGAAGTCGCCCTTGCCGACCGCCACCCCGTTGTGTCGCAGCAGGTTGTATGCGGTCGTATAGTGAAAGAAGAAGTTCGGCAGGATGAAGCCGAGCAGGTAGGCCTGGCCCTTCATGTCGATCGGGTACTTGCCCATCATGTACGACACCTGCCGATCCTCGCTGCCGTCGATCTGGCCCGGGGTGAACGTCTCGATGTAGGCGATGGTCTTCTCGACGCGCGCCTTCAGTTCGGCGAAGGTCTGCTCGGTGTCCTCGAACCTCGGCGGCTCGACGCCGGCCAGGCGTGCGACGCCGGACTTGGCGAAGTCGGCGGCGACCTGCACCTGCTTCGCAAAGGCGAACATGTCGGGGAACAGGCGGGCCTGCAGCATCGCCGATTCGGTGATGTTGCAGGCTGCGCAGTGCGCCGCGGCCTTGTCGAGGATCGCGGCCAATGCGGTGAGGCTGCGCTTGAGGACGGGTGCCGAGGCGGCATGCATCGAGATCGTCATGGTGGCGATGGCTCCTTGGGTTCGGTGCGACAGTATAGGCGTGCCCTGGCGGGCCCTGTAGCCGACGCACGCGGGGCAGTCGGGTTACCATGCCCCCTCGATGGGCGACGTCATCCAGATCACTTCGCGGTCCAACCCGACCTTCCAGCGCCTGCGCCGACTGGCCACCGATGCGCGCGAGCGCAGCCGGGTCAACCGGACCCTGCTCGAGGGCGACCACCTGGTCGGCGCCTGGCTGGGGCAGGGGCATCCGTTGGTGACGCTGGCGGTGGACATGGCCGTGATCGAATCGCCGGCACGCTGGCCCGGCGCGACCCGGGTGCTCGACGAAGCCGGGCTGCTCGGCCTCGAGGTGCTTGCCTTTCCCGCTGCGCTGCTTGACCAGTTGTCCGGGCTGGAGTCGCCGTCGCGGCTGCTGGCCGAGGTCATGCCGCGCGAGGGCAGCATCGAGGCGATGCAGGGCGAGGACGTGGTGCTGCTCGACCGGCTGCAGGACCCCGGCAACGTCGGCGCGATCCTGCGCACCTGTGCAGCGGCGGGCGTGCGCCATGCCGTCGCCGGACCCGGGTCAGCGGCCTTCTGGTCGCCCAAGGTACTTCGCTCGGCCATGGGCGCGCATGCGCTGCTCAATCTCGCGGCGGTCGACGACCTGGCCGCTTGTTGCCGGGCGCTGGGTGTGCCCGTGTACGGCACCTCCTCCCATGCCGTCGGCACGATCGATGCGATCGACCTGCGGCCGCGCTGCGCCTGGGTGTTCGGTCACGAGGGCGCGGGGCTGGGGGCTGATGTGGCCGCTGCGGTGGCCGAATGCGGAGCGCTGGTGGCGATCGACCAGGCGCCCGGGGTGGAGTCCCTGAACGTGGCGGCGGCCGCGGCGGTGTGTCTGTTCGAGATGCGCCGCCAGCGGCGGGCGGCGGGCGGGGCGGTCGCTGCCTGCTAGACTCGGCGCACCACGCTCAGGGGTACAGATCATGCGCATCACCGACATCCGCGAAGTTGCCGTGCCGCTCAAGTCCAGCCTGCGCAACGCGGTGTTCGACTTCAGCGAGATGACCACCTCCGTGGTCGCGGTGCATACCGACCAGGTCCGTGATGGCCGCCCGGTCGTCGGCTACGCGTTCAATTCGACCGGTCGCTACGCCTGTGGCGCGCAGATGCGCGACCGATTCATCCCGCGCATCCTGAAAGCCGATCCCGGATCGCTGCTCGATGCCACCGGACGGAACATCGATCCTGCCCGAGTGCTGGCGGCGATGATGCAGCGCGAGAAGCCGGGCGGGCATACCGAACGTTCGGTGGCGATCGGCACCATCGAGGTGGCGGTCTGGGATGCGGTCGCGAAGATCGAGGAAAAACCGCTGTACCGCGTGCTGGCCGAGCGCTACAGCGGCGGGCAGGTGCCCGACCGCATCCCGTGCTACGTCGGCGGCGGATGGTACGAGCCGGGCAAGGGCATTCCGGAACTGCTCGACGAGATCCGATCCAAGTTCGACCAGGGCTACGACGTCATGAAGATCAAGGTCGGAGGCGCGCCGATCGAGGAAGACATCCGCCGTGTCGAGGCCGCCCTCGAACTGGTCGGCGATTCGAAGCGGCTGGCCGTCGACGCCAATGCCGGCTTCGACCGCGTCCGTTCGCTGGCCTATGCGCGTGCGTTCGGCCGCTACCAGCTCAAGTGGTTCGAAGAGCCGACCGATCCGCTCGACTATGCGCTGCTGTCGGAATTCTCGGCGACCTACGGCGCGCCGATCGGTACCGGGGAGAACCTGTTCTCGACCCAGGACATCGAGAACCTCATCCGCTTCGGTGGCCTGCAGCCGTCGCGCGACTTCATCCAGATCGACGTGCCGCAGAGCTACGGGATCGTGCAGTTCTCGCGCACCCTCGAGATGATGCAGCGGCATGGCTGGACACGCAGCCGGGTGTTTCCGCACGGCGGCAACCAGATGACGCTACACGTGGTCGCCGGCTTCGGGCTGGGCGGTTGCGAAGCCTACCCCGGCGTGTTCGGTGCCTTCGCCGGCTTCGCCGACGACGCGAAGGTCGATGGCGGCTGGCTGCGACTGCCCGACCGTCCCGGCATCGGCTTCGAAGCGCAGGATGCGCTCTATGCCCTGATGAAGGCGATCGACTGAACCGCTGCGGTTCGCAACCTAGAGGAAGCGCTCGCGGATATCGGTTGAGGACTCGACGCCGATCCGGTCGTAGTGCTCGTCCAGGAAGGCCTGGCCGCGCGCGCGGCCGAGGTCGCGCAGCCAGCACAGGAACGACCATTCCGCGTTGAGCTTGGAGGAGGTGGAGAGCCGGCGCATCTGGTCCTCGGCATCGACCGTATGGATGCGCATCTTGCGCAGGCGGCCGCCGTCGGTGAACCCCTTGTCGACCAGGTCGCCGACGAACTGTATCGCGCGCATCTCGCGCATCAGGTTCGAGTTGAACGAGATCTCGTTGATCCGGTCGAAGATCCCGGTCGCCGTGCGCGGCACCTCGGCCATGCGGATCGGGTTGATCATCACCAGCAGGATGTCCTGGGACGTCGATTCGTAGAAGAGCGGATACAGCGGTGGGTTGCCCATGTAGCCGCCGTCCCAGAAGTGCTCGCCCTCGATCTCGACCGCCTGGTAAAGGAACGGCAGGCAGGCGGAGGCAAGCACCCGTTCGGCGGTCATCTCGTGCGTGCGGAATACCTTGATCCGCCCGGTGTTGACGTTCGTCGCGCAGGTGAACAGCCTGATCTGGTCGTTGGTCCGGATGCGCCGGAAGTCGATCTGGTCGTGCAGGATGTCGCGCAGCGGGTTGAAGTTCGCCGGGTTGAGCTGGTAGGGCGATGCCACCCGGGTCAGCGCATCGAACCACTGGAACGTCGGCGAGTAGTCGAGGTTGCCGACCGACATCCAGCGGTCGAGCGGCGAGGGCGTGACCGGCGAGAAGAGTGCCGCCTCGGACACCGCGCGCCAGAACCGCTCCAGGGCCGCGCGTGCACCGTCTCGCCCGCCGACGACCAGGCCGTGCGCGGTGATCGCGGCGTTCATCGCCCCGGCGCTGGTGCCCACCAGTGCCTCGACCGTGATCCGGCCGTCTTCCAGCAGCCGGTCGATGACGCCCCAGGTGAATGCCCCGTGCGCGCCGCCGCCCTGCAGCGCGAGGTTGACGACCTTCGCGGCGCCGGGTTGCCCGGTCTCCTGCGACGGATGGGCCGTCATCGGTCGTCCTCAGCCGCGCCCGAGCAGGTCGAGGTAGCGGTCGATCGCGGTGTGGTGCACCGAGGTGTCCTGGGCGGCGTCGAGCCTGCGCTCGGCCTCGTTCCAGACCTCGACCACGGTGCCGGCGAGCGCGGTCTCCATGCCGGTGGCCTGCGCCACCTCGAGCGCGGTGCGCAGGTCCTTGGCCATCAGCGCGAGCCCGAAGCCGTCGGCATAGCTGCCCGACAGCACGAACGGCTTCATCTTCACCAGGGTGCTGTTGTTCACGCCGGTGGAGGCATTGATGATGTCGACGATGGTCGCTGGTTCGAGGCCGAAGCGTGCGCCCGCGCGCACCGCCTCGCAGGCAGCCAGCAGGCCGGCCGCCGACACGTAGTTGTTGAGCGCCTTGATCGCATGGCCTGCGCCGAGGCCACCGGCCAGCATCGGCTTTCCCATCGGCGCGAACACCGGCGCCAGCCGCTCGACCACCTCCGGGTCGCCGCCGACCATGATCGCCAGCGTGCCGTCGACCGCTCGCCGCACGCCGCCGGACACCGGTGCATCGACCAGCCGGATGCCGCGCGCGGCCAGCACCTCGCCCAGTTCGCGCGTGCCCACCGGCGACGACGAGCTCATGTCGACCACGATCGCGTCCTTGGCCAGGGTGCCTGCCACGCCGCCGGTGCCGTCTCCGGATTCGCCGAGCAGCACCTTTCGCACCGTGCGGCCGTCGGGCAGCATCGTGATCACCACGTCGCTGCGCGCGCCGAGGTCGGACAGCGAGGCCGCGGCCTGCTGGCCGAGTTCCGTGGCCAGTGCCTCGGTGCGCGCGCGGTCCAGGTCCAGCAGCAGCAGGCGGTGGCCTGCACCGGCCAGTCGTGCCGTCATCGGGCGTCCCATGTTGCCCAGCCCGATGAATCCGATCGTCAAGCCTTCCGTCATGTTTCCTCCTGTGTGTGCCGCGCGGCGTACGCTGGCGTTCAGCGGCCGGTCGGGCCGCTGCCGAAGGGCAGCGGTGTGCCGAGGCCGCGGGCGATGGCAAGGTCCAGCACCCGGCGGCCGGTGTAGAGGTCCTGCAGTGCCATGCCGTGCGATTCGTACAGCGTGACCTGCGCCGGCGCGGTCCGCCCCGGATGGCGGCCGATCATCACGTCGCCCAGCGTCGGGATGTTCTCCCAGTAGAGCAGGCCGGCCTCGAAGGCCGGCAACAGGTCGCCGCTCTCTCCGGCAGCGACCTCGACCGAATCCACGACGACCACGTCGGCGCGCTTCACGGTGGCGAGGTCGATCTCGCGCCGGTTGAGCGCATTGGCGCCGGTGGCGGCGATGAACTGGCCGGGCTCGATCCAGCGGCCGTCGAACAGCGGCTCGTCCGCTCGCGTCATGGTGACGATGATGTCCGAGCCGCGGACGGTCTCCTCGCGCGAGGCCGCCGGCCGCACCCTGGCCGCGACCTTGTCCGACAGCTCCGCGCAGAACGCCTCGACGCGCCCGACATCGCGACCGAACACCTTGACTTCGCGGATCTCGCGTACCGCGCACACCGCCTCGAGCTGCGTCTTTGCATGCTGCCCCGACCCGAACAGGCCGAGCACCGAGGACTCCGGCCGCGACAGCACCTTCGCTGCCGCGCCGGTCGCCGCGCCGGTGCGCATGCGGCCCATCCAGTCCGCCTCCAGGATCGCGTCCAGGCTGCCCTGCTCATGGTCGAGCAGGTGGACCAGGAAGCTGCGTGACCGGCCAGGCCGAACGTAGTAGGCCTTGTAGCCGATCGTGTTGATCGCCGGTGCCGCACCCTGGACGACGTGCAGGTGCCCGCCAGGCTGTCGGGTGCGCCGCCGCGGGATGTCGAACGCCTTGCCGTTCGCGCGGTCGACGAACGCCCGTTCGACGCATTCGATCGCAATCGGCATCGTCAGCACCGACCGGATGTCGGCTTCGCTCAGGTACGTGGCCATGGGATCTCCTCGTTGCCGCGGACGATACCACCGGTACGGCAATCCACTAAACTCCGGGCCATGGAGAAAGCCTCGATCGCCCGCGCCGGGAGCCGGGCATGAACGACAGGCCCGGGCCCACGCCCGGCGTAGCCGGGATGTCCGCGGGCCAGGGGCCGCTGTCGGGCATCCGGGTGCTCGAGTTCGGCCAGATCGCCGCGGGGCCGTTCTGCGCGATGCTGCTGGCCGATCTCGGTGCGGACGTGGTGAAGGTGGAGAAGCCCGATGGCGGCGACGACATGCGCCGCTGGCCACCGATGACCGAAGGACCCGATCCTTCCGCCGGCCGCTATTCCGAGAACTTCGCGTCGGTCAACCGCAACAAGCGCAGCATCGCGGTCGACCTGAAGAATGCGGTGGCGGTGGCGAAGCTGCGCCGGCTGGCCGCCGTCGCCGACGTGGTGGTCGAGAACTTCCGCCCCGGAGTGCTTGACCGCCTCGGGCTTGGCTACGATGCACTGCGCGCCGACAACCCGAAACTGGTCTACACCTCCCTCACCGGCTACGGCCGGACCGGTCCGTACGCCGGCCGTGGCGCGTTCGACGTGACCATCCAGGCGGTGAGCGGCTTGATGTCGGTGACCGGCGAGCCCGGCCGCGAGGCAGTCAAGGCGGGCGTCCCGGTGGGCGACTTCGTGGCAGGGCTGTACGCGGCCTTCAGTACGCTGGCAGCGGTCATGGCTGCGCGCGCGAGCGGCCAGGGCACGCGGGTCGACTGCTCCATGCTCGGCGGCCTGCTCGGCATCGCTCAGCTGCAGACGAGCGAGTTCTTCGGCACGGGTCGCATCCCGCAGGCGCTCGGCTCCGCGCACCCGCGCAACGCGCCCTACCGCGGCTTCCGTGCATCGGATGCGCCGTTCGTGATCGCGGCCGGCAACGACAAGCTATGGCGCTCGGTCTGCGACGCGGTCACGCTGCCCGCACTGGCCGAGGACCCGCGCTTCGCCACGCAGGAGCAGCGTGCGCGCAACCAGGGCGAACTCTTCGACCTGCTGCAGCCGGTGTTCGAGACGCGGCCAGTCGCGCACTGGCTGGCCGAGTTCGACGCCCGCGGCGTGCCCTATGCGCCGATCAACGACTACGCCGAGATCCTCGACGACCCGCAGGTCGCACACCTCGGGCTGGTGCATCCGCTGACGCTGCCCAACGGGCGCGAGACGCGCACCGTCGGCTTCCCGGTGCGGATCGACGGCTTCAACTTCCGCATCCATCGCCGCCCGCCGGCCCTGGGCGAACACAACGACGAAGTGGAGCGCGAATGGCTCGGGTGATGCTGCTGCCAGCCGGCGACGACGGCATCGGGACGCTGCGCCTGGAGCGCCCGGAGAAGGCGAACGCGCTGGACGCCGGCATGGTCGAGGCGATCGGCGAGGCCCTGGACACCGTCGCGGCGGCACCGCCGCGCCTGCTGGTGCTGGAGGGCAGCGGGCGGAACTTCTGCGCCGGCTTCGACTTCACCGGCTTCGAGACGGCGAGCGAGGGCGAACTGCTCTGGCGCTTCGTGGCGATCGAGCAGGTGCTGCAGAAGCTGCGTGCACTGCCCTGCGTGACGGTCGCCTGCGTCCAGGGGGGAGCCTTCGGTGCCGGCGCGGACATGGTCGCGGCCTGCACCTTCCGCCTCGGCCTGCCCGGTGTGCGCTTCCGCTTCCCGGGCTTCCGCTTCGGCCTGGCGCTGGGCACCCGCGCGCTGGCCGCGCTGGTTGGGCAGCAGGCCGCCCGCGAGGTCCTGCTGTCCGGCGCGGTGATCGACCATGCACGTGCGCTGGAGATCGGCCTGCTGACCGGGCTGGTCGATACGGTCGAGGGGTTCGCCCCCGCGGTCGCGTCCCTCGCTGGCCGTTTCGCTGGCCTGGATGCCCCCTCGGTGCTGCTGGCGCTGCGCAACACCGAAGGACGGGACGCGGTGGCCGTGGATCGCGATCTGGCCGACCTCGTGCGCTCGGTGGTGCGGCCGGGCCTGCGGCAGCGGATCGCAGCCTACCGCGCCCAGGCCTGAGCGACGTTCCGCGGGCCGGGAGCGGCTCAAGCCGTCGCAGCCGCGGTCGTTAGTGGACGCATACGGTCTTCCACACAGGCGAGGGGGCGAGCTTGAACAGAGTGTCCACGGTGCTGGCCGCAGCGATCACCTTAGCCGTGCTGCTGTCGGTCGGCGGTATCGGTACGGCCGTCGCGCAGACGCCCGAAGACAATCTGCGCAAGGTGATCGAGGCGAAGATGCCCGGCGAGCGGGTCCGCGAGATCCGCCGCACGCCGCTGCCCGGCGTGTACGAAGTGGCGTTCGGCAATCGCCTGTTCTACACGGACGAGGGCCTCAACTACCTGATCATCGGCCAGATCATCGAGTCGGCCACCAACCGCAATCTGACCGACCAGCGCCTGCGGCAGCTCACCGCGATCGATACCCGGCAGTTACCGCTCGACGCCGCGATCCGCACCGTCCGCGGCGATGGCAAGCGCACCCTGTACGTCTTCTCCGATCCGCTGTGCCCGTTCTGCAGCCAGCTCGAGCAGGAACTGCAGAAGATGACCAACGTGACGATCTACACCTTCC